>CAZGOR010000281.1:0-5729 GCA_964527875.1 uncultured Bacteroides sp.
TAAGGCTGATGCTTAGAAATTCGAGGATCCTCGAAAAACTAGCAATTCGCCTCAGGCGAATGCAGTTTTTCGGGACCGAGAACTATTTATTTCTTCCCAACTTTCCTGTATTCAGTACAATCCTTAAAATGTTCCTCTTTAATGATCTGTTTAAAATCTCCCTTTTCCGGTTTGATAATGTACTTGATTACTTCGTCTTTATCGTTTTTCTCTTCGATAACAGTTGTAATCTCCTTAAGCCGGTCTATTTCATCATCTTCCGATATACCGCATAAACTGGCGTTACCGTCTTTTCGGAATTTCAATCGATAGACAATCCATTCTTCTTCATCATTCCTGATATTCATAAAATAATATCCCCTGAATTTTCTCAGTATATTTTCATCGGAAATCCTGAATACAGTATCATAAGTTATATATGTTCCAAATATAGAATCATTTCTGATTGTAACCGGTACCTTTTCTCCTGTCTCAGGAATATATACAATATCATCCTTAAGGATAAATTCCTTGCTGGTATCGATCTCAATTTTGGGTACATTCATATCTTCTGTATACTGCTCCCTGATCAGGTAATTTTCGAGAATGAATAATGAGCTATCCTCAATTTCTTCATATTTGCCAAAGTAGCGGGACGGAAATTTACCAAGATCTCTTTTGTCAGTTGGTTGCGGACTGTTAAATATGACAGTCGGACTGCAGCCAGCAAGTATCAGAAAGGTTATGATTAAAAACAGTATTACTGGCCTCATGAGTTGTTGTTTTGATAGGAAAGGTAAGGATAATGTGTTGAAAAAAAAAGCAGTTTGTTTAACCAGTTTTGATGGTTGCAAAAGTAGCAGTTGTTGCAATGGTTGCTGGGTCGCAATTGTTGTAATGATCACATAATTTAAAATTAAATTTGTATTTGTAATTTATTTTACTATTTTAGCAACAAATTGTAAATGATAATGATCAGCTATACTGATACAACTTCGTGGTCCTGGTGCTGGTACTGGCTTTGCGCCCCGGGAATGTTGTGATCAATATATTCGTATAGTCTGAGTTATACATAAAAAAACTAAGGGCATGTTGATTACAACATGCCCTTTTTTTATGCACTTTTTACTAACCTTTAAATATTTTAATTATGAGTAAAAATTTTAAAGTATTACTTACAGAAGAGGAGATGCCGAGGCAATGGTATAATCTGGCTGTTGATCTGCCATCACCATTGCAGCCACCATTGGGACCCGATGGTAATCCGATTACACCGGACATGCTGGCTCCGGTGTTCCCTATGAACTTGATTGAACAGGAAGTCAGTACTGAGCGATGGATTGATATCCCTGAAGGTGTTCTTGAATTACTTTACAGATGGAGACCAAGTCCATTATATCGTGCTTATCATTTGGAAAAAGCACTTGGGACACCGGCTAAAATCTATTATAAACATGAAGGTTTGTCACCTGCAGGCAGTCATAAGCCGAACACTGCGGTGACGCAGGCCTGGTATAATAAAGAATTCGGAATTAAAAGATTGACAACAGAAACTGGTGCAGGTCAGTGGGGTAGTGCACTAGCATTTGCATGTTCGTTGCTTGGACTGGAATGTAAAGTTTTTATGGTTCGCATCAGTTTTGATCAGAAACCTTATAGAAAAATTATGATGAATACCTGGGGTGCTGATTGTGTTGCCAGTCCGAGTAATGAAACCAAAGCTGGAAGGACTGTTCTTGAGCAAGACCCAGATACACCAGGAAGTCTGGGTATAGCTATCAGTGAAGCTATTGAAGCTGCTGTAACCGATGAATCAGGACAGACCCGTTATTCATTGGGCAGTGTCTTAAATCATGTTCTTTTACACCAGACAATTATTGGGCTTGAAGCCAAAAAACAATTTGAAAAAATTGGTGAAAAAAGACCGGATGTGATTATAGGATGCGCTGGTGGTGGAAGCAATTTTGCCGGTTTGTCGTTTCCGTTTGTTTATGACAAGATAAATGGTGCCGAAATTGATATTATTCCTGTTGAACCGGCTTCATGTCCGACAATGACAAGGGCGCCTTTCCTGTATGATCATGGTGATGTGGCATGTATGACCCCATTGTTGGCAATGCATACCCTGGGACATGGATTCATTCCACCTCCGATTCATGCCGGTGGATTGCGTTATCACGGTATGGCACCGCTTATCAGCCAGTGTATCGTTTCGGGATTGATTAATCCAAGGGCACTTAATCAGATGGAATGTTATGAAGCAGCTATATTGTTTGCTAAAACCGAAGGTATCATTATAGCTCCTGAAACAAGCCATGCAGTTGCTGCAACGATACAGGAGGCCAATAAAGCAAAAGAAGAAGGCAAGGAAAAAATTATACTGTTTAATATGAGTGGGCATGGACTGATGGATCTGACAGGATATGATAAATACCTGAAAGGTGAGCTACTGGATTATTCATTGCCACAGGAAGATATAGACAAATTCCTAAAACCTTTGGCGAATCTTCCTAAACCAAATGTACCTGATTTTGTCAGTTAGTTGATTGATAAATTGGAGCCTGGGTGCTGGGTACTTGGTACTGGTTATCATAGATTCAAGTTCTGCCGATGAGACATCGGCAGAACTTGAATATTGATGCAATTGGTACTATTGTAATCATGTAACCCTGCGGCCAGTGCAGCCAATAATACTGTTGCACTGGATATAAATGATAAAATAAGATAAATTTCAAAAATCCACTTCTATCACTTCCTGCTCTTTACACCATTTTGACTGAATCTCTTTTAAAGTTTTCATTTTCTCTGTTCCGGGTTCACCAATGGAAACAGTATATGTACCTGATTTAAAAACTTTTGGCTGAAAAGATGTTTCTTTGGCTCTGATTGTATAGATGATTTCGTTGGTTTCTTCATCAATGACCTGAAAGACAGGCGGATTTTCAAGTCCTGAAATCTTTATAGGAGGCAACCATGCGCTGGCCTGTCTGCCATAATTATCCGCTACATTGATTGTTATCGGCCAGCTGGGGTATTGTTTGGCATCGGGTGATTCAGGATCAGCATAACGTGGCCAGCATTCTATGGTGATCTGTTGATTTTTTTTATTTAGTCTGACAATTCCATAACCAGGAGCCCTGTCATATAAAAGTGCCGGTTCCTTACCGGAAAGATATGGATTTGAAACAGCCCATACGGTGATCCTGTTACCAAAACCATCAAAATATCTGCCTGTATAGAGGGGCATTCCTTCCTGGTGGTTTTGTCCGGGTTCGGGGGGGAACCATCTTCTGGGCCACAGATTTGCAATAGAAGGAACGCATAATGAATATCCGGCATCTTCCCACTGGTCAATACCATGATGAATGACACTCCCCAGGTGCTGATCACCGCCAATCATAAAAGCAAAACCTTTTCTCAATACTTCAAGTGCCCTGTTTCTTCCTGTCTGGGGCCATCCATTTGAATCCATATCTTTAGCTTTCTTATAGTCTTTTGGAATAACTCCGACAGGAAGAGGCGGTAGTTGTGGTGTCCCGGCATCAGTGATAAATGTATCCGGATAAGTTGAAAGGTTTGCGAAGATGGTTTGGGAAACAGCAATCTTCATGTCTGTATTCTTCCAATCGGTTACCCATTCATTAAGAAATTCAAGTTGCCGTTTTCCTAATAATACAGCTTCCGGAGAATCAAGACTCCTTCCGTTGATGTAAGGTATACGTGAAAAACCATTGATAACTTTTTTATCTGGCAAAATCTTGCCGGGGGCTGATTTGAACTTGCGATCCTCGAGAATTGCAAAGCTGATTCTTCCATAGTTAAGGTTACAATAATAAACCCCGATACCCTGTTCAACAGGTGTGGGGTCATCAGGATGTGGAAGATTACTTGTTTGGATTCTTTGAATCATGTTAACCAATTCTGGTGGCAACTTATAACCACCCTGGTCCTGTTGCCAGTGTCCCTCAAATCCCCTGTAATAGTCTGGATAAATACCGTTTTCCGGCCGTTCAGGTGCTTTTGCACCACCAGCTCCCCAGAGATTTCCATGATATACATCATGATCATCGGGAATGACAATTGCAGGAATATGACGGGTAAGAGTCCCGTGTGCCCAACAGAACAAAAACCATTTGTAGAAGTAGTCAAGAGCTGTGTTATCTGTTGAGCTGTAATCAGGTGGTGTTGGCCGTCCTTCATAAACATTATCACCGGTATATATCAGCAGATCAGGTTGATGTTTAGCTACGTGGCTTGTCAAATCAGTATGCGGGAACCAGATATGGTTCTTAAAATCAAATAATCCGCTTCCCATACCGGCACTGTTACTGTTACCGGTAAAAGTTGCGACAACGATCTCTTCCTTATTGACCGGATCTTTAACAATGGTGCCATTAAAGTAATACGGTCGAAGTTTTCCGTTATGGTCGTGAAGTTGATATTTGATCCTGTAATCAACATTTGATTCCTTATTCCAGTGATCAAGTATGAAATGTGCGATATATTCCGGTATGGCAATTTGTGTTTTTGCTATTTGTATCCAATTCCCGGTTTCGGTATCAAAGATTTCCAGAACTACTTCCTGTTCATCTGCTGCACTTATGGGAGCAATCTGTGCAGTGAGACTGAGCATATCATGACTTATAGTGTATAATACACCCATGATGGGTCCATATTGCTGATCTTTAATCGTTGTGATCTTTGAACCCCTGACACTCCATTTGGAAAACCAGAAGGATTGACCCATGTCGTCGGATCCCCCGTTTGAGATGATTGCAATATTGCCGGCCAGCTTTTCAGGATCCTTAATAATGATACTTGATGAAGATTTTTCGTTTTTGCTGTCCTGATACTCTGCAATGAATGTAAGATTGTATTGATTTCCCTGTGTTGATAACTCAAGGTTAAGCTTAACAGGTTGATTCTTTTTCAATATGATTGGCTGTTCTGAATGTACAGTTGATTTAATCAGGCTGCCTGTTTCATTATCAATAAAAACAATGTTCCCTTTCCCATTCAGTGCCACAATGATACCCCCGGAATTACCATGATTTTTATGGATCAGTGCCCTTGATCTGTAATCCATTTCCAGGTCACCGGCACCTATCAGAAACCCTGTCCAGTCTGATTCGTTCAGAGGCAGCGGATCATCAATTCTTCCGGTAAGAACGGACATGCTCACGTTTCCTGTTTTTTCCGAAATACATTTATCGATCATATGAAGTGTCCGCATTTGAAGTTTTCCATTCAGGCATTCCACCCTGCCATTATGAATTCGCCAGTCCTGAAGTCTGTTTGCCCAGTACTCGGGACCGATCCAGTAACGGTCGGGTTGTTGTTCCCAATAGCTTGTAAAAGGTTTATCCTGAGTCAGACGGGTACAGGAAATAAATAGTACTGTAAGGGATAAACAGGTAATTAGTCTCATCATTTTTAATATATTAAGAAGTTGATTTATAATTATTTAATCCTTGGCTCATCAAGAAATTAATTTGGTTATGTAAAGGTTAAAACCAATGAATGTGCGAAAGTGTGAAAATTTTGCTGATTTCTTTTTTCAATATTTCGGGTTTGTTTCTGATTTTGGCTTTCGAATTTTAAATCTCAGTTTCCGTTTTACTTCCTTATTCTCAGCACTTCGGTCCATGTCGTTTCTTCAGCTACGTTTGCTATTTCATTATATAGTTCAATCATTTCCATTATTTTTTCAGGATTTTTATCGCTCAGATCATTTAGTTCTGAGCGGTCAT
>CAZGOR010000282.1:0-5707 GCA_964527875.1 uncultured Bacteroides sp.
AGATCAAGAGATCAGTCATTTGGACTTTACCTGAAACATAACTCTATCAATGGTAAATTAGAACTTGATAATGATCAAAAGGTCCCCGTGGGATTCAATGAAAATATCATCCGTATCTGGGGAAAGAAGATATTTAGAAAGTCCGAGCTTTCCGGAATGCTGTCACCAGAATTTTACGGTGTGAATTTTTATGGTTTTAATCCGGAAATTGATACTGTGCTGACGAAAAAAGATAAAAAACAAAACTATCTTTTCGCGGACGCGAGGATGAGGCTGCGGTCTACTCATAAAGATTCTCTTCATCTGAACTATGATCTGAAAGTGGATTATGGTTTTACGTATGATCACTTCGAGCATCATGAGCATGCTATGAGAATATCATCTGATATGAATAAGCTGTTTGGGAACAATATATTCGGACTGAAGACAGGTATTGCTTATTATATGAACAGTTCATCCATAGATAGTGTAAACAACACCATCATTCTGGTTAATCCGTGGTTTTCCAAAGCTACTTCTGAATATACCTACAGGCTCGGGGCAAATGTTGTGGCAGATATTCATGGTGATGATCCTGATTTCTTTGTCCATCCGATAGCATTTTTGCAGATAAAGGTTGTTGATAAGATTATGATCCCTTATTTTGGCATAGAAGGGATGCTCCGGGAAAACCATTTCGGAAAAATTGCAAAGGGAAACATGTATATTGTGCCCGGACTTTATGTTGCAAATACCAATCATAAAATCAATGCATATATTGGTATCAAGGGGAACTATACATCCAGGTTAAGTTACCATCTGAATTTCAATTACTCGCTTGTTGATCAGATGTATTTCTTTATAAATGATACAACTGATATCCTCGGGAATAAATTCCTTGTTGCCTATGATAACATTGAACGGATTAATGCAATAGGGGAATTTATATTTAAGCCAAATGAAAAGTTATACTTTACACTGAAGGGAAATTATTACAGGTATAACCTTGATTCACTTGAGTATGCATGGCATAAACCGGAATTTGATCTGATGCTGTTTGGAGAATATAACCTTCAAAATAAAATTTTTATTAAAGGCAACTTATTTTATGTTGGTTCACGTTATGCAATGAATCCCCTAACTTCAGGTGATCCGTTGAAACTGGACGGATACCTTGATTTGAGCCTTGGTTTGGAATATCGCTACACAAAAATATTATCAGCATTTATACAATTGAACAATCTTCTGGGTATGGATCAGAATCCCTGGTTATTTTACCCGAGTATGCGTTTCAATTTGCTGGTTGGTTTTACATATTCGTTGTGATTTTCCCCCTCCTTTTAAAATGTTAATTTTATGTTAATAAAGTGCCTGATTTTTAGGGAGTTTTTGTTAAAAATGTCCCTGAAAATTTGTATCTTTGTAATGAATTTTTAATATGTGTATTCTGATATATAATTTATTGGATATTAAGAACATAGAGATTATTCAAATTGATAAGGAAAATAAATCGGGAACATCAAACAAAAAGGCAAAGGAAATAATCCTTCATAGGTTAATATATCACCCCAATTTTTTAGGATTTTCATATTTAAAATATGGGCATTTGATGTTCATACAACAATAATTTATGGATAGAGAAGAGAATACATTATTTGATATGAATCGGGAAAATAATAACAACAAATCGGACTATTCAGCCGAAAGTATACAGGTGCTGGAAGGACTTGAAGCTGTGCGTAAGAGGCCTGCAATGTACATTGGAGATGTCAGTACAAAAGGACTGCATCATCTTGTTAATGAAGTTATCGATAATTCCATTGATGAGGCATTGGCAGGGTACTGCAACAATATTGAAGTTTTCATCAATGAGGACGGATCTATTACTGTTACGGATAATGGCCGTGGGATACCAATTGATTATCATGAAAAGGAGAAGAAATCTGCGCTGGAGGTTGTAATGACACTCCTGCATGCGGGTGGAAAATTCAATAAGGAATCATATAAAGTGTCAGGCGGACTTCATGGAGTGGGTGTGTCCTGCGTCAATGCCCTTTCATCCAAACTCAGGGCGGAGGTTTACAGAGATGGTAAGATCTATGTTCAGGAATATAAACGGGGAAAACCCCTCAGTGAAGTAACCATTGTGGGAAAAACAGATAAAGCAGGTACAATCATCACTTTTATACCAGATGATATAATTTTTATAACCACAGACTTCAACTTCGAGATCCTTGCATCCCGCCTGAAAGAACTGGCATTTCTGAATAAAGGAATTCACCTGTCAATTACTGATAAAAGAGAAAGAGACTTTGATGGAAATTGTAACGGTGAAAATAATTTTTCTTCAGAAAAATTTCGTTACGAATATTATTTTTCAGAGACCGGGCTGAAAGAGTTTGTACAATATCTGGATGAGACGCGTGAAAAACTCATTGAAAATATTATCTATACTGATACTGAGAAAGGAGACATGCTGGTTGAGATTGCGCTTCAGTATAATACCTCCTTCAGTGAGAATGTTCATTCCTATGTCAATAATATCAATACCATTGAGGGGGGAACTCATCTGGCGGGATTCCGGCGGGGGCTGACCAGAACGCTTAAAAACTATGCCGAAAAATCCGGAATGCTGGCAAAACTGAAATTTGATATCAACGGTGATGATTTCAGGGAAGGCCTTACTGCTATCATATCTGTAAAAGTTCAGGAGCCGCAGTTTGAAGGACAAACCAAGACAAAACTTGGAAATTCTGAGGCACTGGGTGCAGTCGATCAGGCCGTTAGCACAATGTTAACAAACTACCTGGAAGAAAATCCAAAAGATGCTAAAGTGATTGTTCAGAAAATAGTCCTGGCTGCAACTGCCCGTCATGCAGCAAGAAAAGCCAGAGAACTTGTGCAGAGAAAAAATGTGCTGTCTGGAGCCGGACTACCGGGAAAGCTGGCAGATTGCGCGGAAAAGGATCCTTCTATATCAGAATTGTTTATTGTAGAGGGAGATTCTGCAGGAGGTACCGCTAAACAGGGCAGGGACAGACATTTCCAGGCTGTGATGCCACTCAGGGGTAAGATCCTTAACGTGGAAAAAGCCATGCAGCATAAGATCTTTGAAAATGAGGAAATTAAAAATATATTCACAGCTCTGGGAGTGACAATAGGAACTGAAGAAGACAGCAAGGCACTGAACCTCGACGGATTGCGATACCATAAGGTTATTATCATGACAGATGCGGATGTGGATGGCAGTCATATCACAACACTGATCATGACCTTTTTCTTCAGGTATATGCAGGAATTGATCAAGGAAGGTTACCTGTATATTGCCACACCACCCCTGTATCTGATCAGAAAAGGCAAATTTGAAAAATATTGCTGGGGTGAAGAAGAACGAATTAGAACCCTGAAAGAACTTGGTAATGAGAGTAGTGTTTACGTCCAGCGATATAAAGGACTTGGCGAAATGAATTCAGAACAGCTGTGGGATACCACCATGAATCCTGAACGGCGGACTCTCCGGCAGGTAACAATAGATAGTGCCGCAGAAGCCGACAGAATATTCTCCATGCTCATGGGTGATGAGGTACCCCCAAGACGTGAATTCATTGAGACTCATGCTAAATATGCAAACATAGATGCATGAAACTGGTTACTGGTAACTGTTTGGTGTGGGTGTGATGTGAGAAAGATATGCCTTTTTTGCTTTCGAATTTTACTCTGTATCCCGATTCTGATAGCTATCGGGATTATTGGGTTTTGTGGTTAATCACACCAAACCCTTACCCAAACATAACCTTGAACCACAGTGAAATATGCTCCTTCGTCGCATTTCACGTGGTAAACCTTGAACCTCCCATGTATCCCTATCTTGTTCCTTTAAAAAATGCATTTGAATCAGGAAAATATATGGCTGCAACGTACCTGCCTGCTTTTTCAGCTGAAATATAAAGACACAACTGATACTGAACTTTTGTTTCGTTTCATAGAAAAATTATCCGGCTCAGAAAGCTTCTGGATCAGGAAAGCGATAGGCTGGAGTCAGGAACCATATTTTGTCAGATCTCCGCCGTTATTAAATGAAAAAGTAGTTGTGACACATTTACAGCAATTGATATTGCTCCATGCACTTTTGACTAAATTTCAATATATCCTTCAAAGACAAATGTTGCAGGTCCCTGCAGTGTGATGTCTTCAAAATGTTCTTTTTCTGATCTGTTAAATGAAACACGTAAGGTTCCACCGCGGGTGTATATAATCCATGAATCTTTGTCAGATTTTTTTTCTATAGCTGCACAAATGGCAGATGCAATGATTCCTGTACCGCATGAAAGCGTTTCATCTTCAACACCTCTTTCGTATGTTCTTACATAGATACCATCCTGATAAAACGATACAAAATTTACATTGATCCCATCCTTTTTATATTTCTGACTGTAACGGATAGCTGAGCCTTCTTTTCTGACATCCATATCTTCCAGCATTTGGGTGAATTTTACATAATGAGGTGATCCGGTGAAGAGTTCATAATGATCTCCGAAATAACTGACAGTTGATACGGGAAGCAGGGTCAGGATTACCGTATTATCAGGGGAGATTCTGCCTTCATGGATGCCGTCAACAGCTTCAAACCGGGCCGATTTATCTGTGATACCCAATTTTTTTGCAAATTTCACAGCACATCTGCCCGCGTTACCGCACATTGATCCTTCATATCCATCTGAGTTATAGTATTTCATGATAAAATCAAGATTCTTATGCGGATGGATCGTAACGAGTCCATCGGCTCCTATACCAAATCTTCTGTGACAGAGAGTGGCAATAGTTTCAGGTCCCGGTGTTAAAAACCGGTTGTTCCTGGTATCCAGCATGATAAAATCATTGCCGGTTCCATGATATTTAAAAAAGTGCACTACCACAAGGAATATGTTAATTATTTCTTAAAAATAAGAACTATTTGTAACTTATTGCAGGATTGACTCGTTATGATTTCGTAATTTTGTAAAATTCAGGAACTAAGGCACATTTTTTGCTATAGACATATACCGGAGTAATGTGTTGTGCGATTGAATCGACGATATTGATAGTTAGGAATTTATAGAGCTGCATCGCAGTTCTATTAAAAGATATGCAATTCGATTACTTGGTTCTTTCAATCGCACAATATGCCTTGAAATATTTATTATATAAGAAATTATTTATGAAAACCAAACAAATTTTGGGATCGGTGGCGATAGCTGTTATTGGAGGATTAATAGCAGTGTTTCTGTATACGATACTGGATCAGGAAGAACCGGCTGTCATAATACAGGAAAAGCCGGCTGTCAGATATGTGAATCTTCCGGGGGATGCAACTGCTGCACCTTCTGATTTTATCACGGCAGCTGAAATAGCTGTTGATGCTGTCGTACATGTGAAAACCAAATCACTCAGGGAAGGTACGGGAAATCCGTTTTATGATTTCTTTTTTGGTTACAGGGACAGCGAACCTACACCCGTTGTGGGTTATGGATCAGGTGTCATTATATCTTCCGATGGTTATATTGTTACAAATAATCATGTTATTGAGGGATCACAGGCAATTGAAGTGGTTTTGAATGACAAGCGGACCTTTGATGCGGAGATTATCGGGACTGATCCGAACACGGATCTGGCAGTTTTGAAGATAAAGGCCGGCGGACTTCCCTTTCTGAGGTATGGTAATTCCACTGAACTCAGGCTTGGGGAATGG
>CAZGOR010000283.1:0-5681 GCA_964527875.1 uncultured Bacteroides sp.
TGCATTACTGTTCAGGGCAAAAGGTTCGTCTGTACCAATGAAAAGATCAACAGATAAAATCCCTCCATGCTGTTCTTCAAGATCATTGATCCGGTTTTTTATAAATTGGATGATCTCATCTGCTTTTGGTGAATAAATGCCCAGTTCAACAATATATTTTCTATCGTTTGTTGGTTGATATGAGAATTTCTTAAGTCTTTTTGTTTTGCTTTCAATGGTAAATCTTTCACTTACATACTCGCCACTTTCAAAGATCTGTAACAGCAGGTTCTGATGTTCAACACCAAAATCAAAAAGGTTCAATCCCTGATCCATTTCAAAGGTTGTATTCACAACAACTCCTTTTCTGTTGATGATATATATATCCTCGAACTCCGGATTCAAACCCAGTTCACGGCGAACTTTATATAAATCTGTTATTTCAATATTTTCGGTATTTTTTAAATACTCATTTACAAGTTTGTTGCTGACAGTTTCCATCCTGTCGTTCAATTGATCTTCAAGGATTTCGAGTGTCATATCCTGTAATTCATGCACACTGGTTATTTCATCAGATATAATACGATTCTTCTCTATATTTGAATTGACAAGTATTTTTTTTGTATTCTGATAATTCAATACACCGAGAACGACCAGAGCAATCACTGCCGGGAATACCACATTAAAAATCAATTGTTTGAAAATTGTGGTCTGTTTCTTGCTTATTTGATCGTTCTTCGCCACTTCTTAAGAAACTAAATTCAGACTTTCGTTTATGATATCTTTGTGCTTGCCCGCCTGATCATTCATCCAATGATAAACAGCCAATGCCAGCTTGTCCTGGTCGAACATCAGTTCACTGAATAATTCCTCTTTAATCTTCAGGATAACAGCTTTTGAATCTGCCCTGAGATCGAATTTGTCCGATTCATTAAATAAATAAGGCATCACACCAGTAATATCACGGTCAGTCAAAGATGATATTTCCTTATTATTCATAAGGAAAGTCAGATTGCCGGTAACAACAAATGCTACTATTTTCTCATCCGGATTGAGATTCAATGTTATAAGTTGCTTCTCCCGGAGATCCTGTATCTCTGATAATCTGGCCAGGGGAATAAGTTCTGCACCGGAAAGGTGGTTAAAATATTCAATCTTCTCAAGATAGAATGTTTTGTTAATAATAAGCACAAGATCGTTTTTGCTGATCAGTTCCATCTGTTTATTCAGAAGTTCTTTCCGTTCTTTGCCGAGCCGTTCGACAATTGAATCATACAGGTCCCTGTCTGACCGGAATATTTTCCAGGCAGCAAGCTGGCTCAACATTTGATCTGAGTTAAACACCTGTGCAATCAAATCATTGCTCATCTTTATATCCTGAAGATAATCAAGGGATAATAAGGCACATGCTTTGGTATAAGGATTAATGTAGTTAGGATCCCTGTTGATCAGGGCAATAACCAGTTCATATGGTTCCATGATATCGACAGGGAATTCAACCTGGAGCTGCCTGATCTTTTCAAGCGGTGATGTATCTTCGAGGACCGGGAACAATACCGGTTTTAATTCTTCGGCTACAAACAGGTCAAGGAGCTCAATGGCAAACCCGATACTTTCGCTTGTTCCTGCCTCCAGGTTCTCCCTTATATGATAAATAGATTTTGGATCATAAGCCAGGGAAAGCAGGGAAAATAACTGGTTGAAATCGGAAGTGATCTCCTCATTGATGGCGTTCTCCAGGAATGGACCCATCTCATTTTCACGGATTGTATATTGTGCAGCAAGCTTCCAGGCCAGTATACCAATAACTGTCCGGGCTGCCTGAATGATTTTGTAAACATTCTGTTCATCAGCCTGGTACGCCATTGATTTCAGTGAATCAATGGCCTGCAAGGCAATTTGATGATTATGATGGTTGGTCTTGTTAATCAGATACCGGTCGGTTTCAGGAGTTTGAATTCGTCCCATGATCCTGATAACTCTGATTAGGGTTTGATTACTGATGCCGGTTCTGTAAAAGGCATTTTCCAGACTTTCGGGTGCTTTTTCACCCAGCTGCACCAAAGCATCAAAAGCATATCTGTAAAAACTTGTTGACAGAAGATCGATCAGAACCGGAATGGTCTCCGGCACTTTATGATGAGATGTAACCTGTATCGCTGCAATCTTTACATCCGGATTATTATCCCTGAGCAGCGTATTTAAAATTGGTAAATGGTCGAAAGATTCTTTTTCCTGAATAAACCTGGCAACTTTAATCCGGTTATCCCTCGATGCTGACTTAACCAGACGTGATAACTTTTCTTCAGATATATCCGCCGATATTTTATCATTCAGGTAATCAACCAAAGATTTCAGAATATTCCGGTCTCCAGCAAATAGTTTCGATTTCTTCTCAATTTCAGCCACCGACTCTTTTAACCTATGTTCCTTAATTTTACTGATTGAAAATCTCCGTACCAGTTTACTGGCATTTTCAAGGCATTGAAGGACAGCTTCTTTAAAGCTATTTAAATCGATTATTTCTGATACTTTGAGTCCGTTTAATATGTTTATTTCCGGACCCCGTGTTAATCCCTCCCTGATTACCTCGGCGGTCCTCATAGTATCTGTTTCTGCTTCCGTTTGCTGAAACTTGGCCAGCGAATCACTCAAAGATTTTTTATACGCCTTGTAAAGGCGTAGCGAGATAAAAGTCCATCCGATCAGTATAAAAATAAGGACATATGTAAAATGGATGAGACCCAGGAATGCCAGTGATCCGATAATAAAAAGGATAAAACCTGAGGAAACTGCCGAAATTTCATTGATTGTACCATCTACCCTTGCCTGCACATTATAACGGATGCGGGCATCAAGTGATTGATAGAGGATCTTCAGGGATGGGGCCACAATGGAATCCTGCAACGCTTTGGCAAAAAGCTTACTCACAGAGATGATCAGAAAGAAAAAGGTAAAACTGGCTGCAGCAGTAGTATAGCCAAAAAAACCACCAATAAATGCAGTGATAACTGTGAAGAATAATATGAGCAGGGGAGAGATAACAAGCGCCAACTTAAGGCCATATGTTTTCAATAACCGGCCATATACAAAAGTTTTTACCAGAAGACTAAAGATCATCAATGTGCCGGTAAAATATCCCAGAAAAGCCGCCAGGTCAATCTGTTCAGGATACTTCTCCTTGGTTACGGCAAGAAAGGAATAATGGACAAAAAATGTTACAACTACAAGGAATACAACGAACAAAGCCATTAATGTAATATACCTGTTTTTAAATAGGGAAAAGAAACCATAGTCCTCATTCACAACTGTTTGTTCTTCATCCTTCTTTTGTTCAAAACCGACCCTTCCGGAAATGATCATTTGCATAAAAAATGCAATAAAAACACTTATGGAACTGATAAACAATAAATCCTTTGTATCAAAGCGAAAAGATAATAAAAGAGGCACCGCATAGCTTGCAACAATGATACCCATAATCTGCCCTGTGTCAATAAGCCCGAATAATCTTTTCCCCTGCCGCAAAGTGAATATCCTGCCAACTGTTCCCCAGAAGCCAAGTAAAGCAACAATATTCAGCGGACCCATCATCACAAAAACGAGAAAAGTATGCCATTGGTTATCTGTTAATATATATCCCAAACGCATAAGGATAGTAAGAATAGCAACCGCGATAAGATTTAATCTGGCAAATGATGAAAATTTCATCCTGGCCTGCAACCGGGAATAAACAGTAGTCATAATGATCCCCACAAACCCGGATACAATATATGCTTTTGGAATCATCTCAGCACCAAAAATATCAAGGAAAAGGACGTGGGCACCAATATCAAATGCACCATAAAAGGTGCCGAGGAAAATGGACTGCAGGATTAAAAGAAATACTATTGTTTCTTCTCCTGATTCAATGTTTAAGGCTTTGTATAATCCTCTTGCCATCTTGTAATTGTTAGAAACCAGCCTGAAAAAAATTACAACATGTTATCTAAATTCCATAAAAGCTTGTAATATATAAAAAATCCTGAAATAAAGATGTTTTAATTATTCAACATCGAGATACATTCCGGATTTATATTTTATCGATTTACCAGTGAATATTTTGCAGATTTACATGAGACTTTCGTAAAGATTATTTCATCATGAAGTATGTATAAAAACCTGTTTTTTCGTCAATGAATCATTTGCTTTCAAGTTTCATTTTTAACAGGTTATAAAAAATTAACTTATATTAGCACAAAATACAATTTTGAATCAATATATTGCACAACGGATTTAAACGTAAAAATTTAATTTAAGTTACTTTACCCTGCCATCCTACAATTCTCAAATCTTACATGTTTGAATCTGACGATAAAGCAAATAAAAAAATTTCAAGAAGAAGGGAGGTGGTATTCATCATATTATCAGGATTTTTCCTAGGTACGCTTGCCATCCTCAATATTCTTGGGATTTCCCGTCAGATCGATCTTACTTTTAACATTTTCGGTATCAGGATCCCTTTTGTTGTATTCGTTGGTGTACTTCCTTATCCCATCACTTTTCTCTGCACGGATTTTATCAGTGAGATATATGGTAGAAAAAGAGCAAACACTGTTGTCTGGGTAGGTCTTTTACTCAATATCTGGGTGATTTTTATTATGTGGCTTGGTGGCTCCTTACCCCCTCATCCTGAGCTGGTTGATGGTGGTTTGCCAGCCATTGACGATCCTGCAAGGGTCTTTTTCCAGATCAGGAAGTGGACTGTTAGCAGTGTAACGGCTTCAATGATCGCATATGTTACGGCACAATTCGTGGATGTACATCTTTTTCATACCATCAGGAAACTTACGAAGGGTAAAATGCTTTGGTTAAGAAATAATGGTTCGACCCTGACAAGCCAGATGGTCGACTCCATTGCTGTTATCTCCATCACTTACCTTACTGCTCACCGTGCCATTACCATTCATCCCGGGGAAACTCTTTTTCATACCATATTAATCCTGATATTATCGAACTATGTTTTTAAAATGGTCTCGGCACTTGTGGACACGATTCCTTTTTACATTGGGGTTAGATTTCTTACAAGATACCTTCAGATCGATCCGGATAAAGAGTTCAGGATCAGGCAACAGACTGAAAAATATTCATAATCACTCTGATCTGATCAACCCTGCTAATTCACCGATATCCGGATCAAGTCCATCAACTATATACTTTGACTTTAAATAAAACGGTTCTCTTTCTTTTAGTTTTGCCTTTATGAATCCGAAAAGTTCGTCAAGTGACAAGTCACGGATCAGTGGCCGTTGGGACCGTGAATGCTTCAGACGGTCAGTTAACGCTTCAGTGGTCATCCTCAGGTACACAGATATCCCGTTTTGATTGATGAGTTCCATATTTTTATAAAAACATGGAACACCACCTCCCGTTGCAACCACCACATTGTCTGTTTTTATGATCCGTATGATCATATCATGTTCCAGCTTACGAAACTCTTGCTCACCCAACTCGCTGAATATTTGATTGACAGACATTCCGGCGTCTTCTTCAATGCGCTTATCCATATCAATAAACGAATATTCCAAACATGAAGCAAGCTTCTGTCCAACAGTTGTTTTGCCTGAACCCATAAAACCGATAAGGAATATTCGCATATATTAATAACATCACGAGGCTGTCTAAAAAGTCTATTAAAACATTTAACCACAGAGGAAACAGAGATT
>CAZGOR010000284.1:0-5656 GCA_964527875.1 uncultured Bacteroides sp.
AGCCAATATTATTGCAGGTGTCGCTGCTGCACACCAGATCGTAAGATTTTTTAAAACAGGCGATACCACATTCCAGGTCAACAAATAACGTCAGTTCGACATAAGGATGAGTTTTAAAGTGCTGAATATGAATAATTTTAATATTCTTGTATTCCAGTGCTCCAGCAACATATATCAGGCTAAAAATCAATAAGTTATTGCAAAATATATATCGAACTCACGTTAAATACTAAATCATGTCAATATTAAAAGCCTTCAGGGGATACAGACCGAAAAAGGAATTGGTGAAACAGATAACCTCACCACCCTACGATGTGCTGAGCTCTGAAGAAGCCAGGAAGATGGTCAAAGACAATCCTTTATCGTTTCTGCATGTCGTAAAACCCGAAGTTGATCTTCCTGCAGATACCGGTCTGTACTCACCTGAAGTTTATCAGAAAGGAAAAGAGAATCTTTACAGGATGATTGATCAGGGTCTTTTTTTTCAGGATGATGAAGAATATCTCTATATCTATGCTCAGACAATGTGGGGAAAAACCCAGTATGGCCTCGTGGGTTGTGCCGGCGTTCTGGATTATATCAATAATCTTATCAGGCGTCATGAACTGACACGTGCCGATAAAGAAGAAGACAGGAAAAACCTTATCCGTGTAACCAACTACAATACTGAACCGGTCTTTTTTACTTATCCTCCTCATAAAGAGATTGATGATATCGTGAAGAATACTGTTATGGCCGTACCGGAATATGACTTTGTGGCTGATGATGGTATCCGCCATCAGTTCTGGGTAATCAGAGACAGACATTTAATAAATACCATCATAGAATTGTTTGAAACAGATATACCGTTTATTTACGTTGCCGATGGTCATCACAGATCAGCAGCAGCAGCCCTTGTTGGCCTTGAGAAAAGACAAGCTGACAAGGATCATACAGGGAAGGAGGAGTATAATTATTTTCTGGCTGTTCACTTTCCGGCCGATCAATTAAGAATCATTGATTACAACCGGGTGGTAAAGGATCTGAATGGATTACAGCCGGATCAATTTCTGGAGAAACTTAAATCCTCTTTCGAGGTTTACAATAAAGGGGATAAAGTATATAAACCTGCCGGTTTGCATAATATTTCAATGTATCTCGAAGGTAAGTGGTATTCACTTGAAGCCAAACCAGGAATCTGTAACGATCACGATCCGATTGGCATTCTGGATGTAAACCTGCTTTCAAATCATATTCTGGAACCAATATTGAATATCACCGACCTTCGGAAATCTGAAAGAATTGATTTCATCGGTGGTATAAGGGGACTGGATGAATTAAAAAGACGTGTCGACAATGGCGAAATGAAAGTTGCCTTTGCCCTCTATCCCGTATCCATGGAACAGTTGATGGATATTGCCGATACCGAAAACGTGATGCCACCCAAAACAACCTGGTTTGAACCCAAACTAAGAAGCGGACTGATCATGCATCGCCTGGAATAGTGGATGAAAAAGTAAATTAGTATAATAGTAAATTTGTGTATTAGTGTGTGTGGGTATTGGGATGTGAGTGTTGGTAGCTTTATGAATTACAGTGAAATGGAATAATGTTCGTGAGACCTGCCTTTGCAAATGCTCCGGCAGGCAGATTTGCGAAATCTTTGCGATCTTTGCGTGAAGCCTTTTATTGAAATTGTGAAACACTCCTTTAAGTTGATTAATTAACAATAATGATTGATTTAACGACTAAATATGCAGGACTAACTCTGAAGAATCCGATTATAATCAGCAGCAGCAGTCTGACCGAGCAGGCAGATAAAATAAAAAAACTGGAAGAATCAGGGGCAGGTGCTGTCGTATTAAAATCGTTGTTTGAAGAACAGATCAAATATGAGACCGGGACTTATTTCCAGGATATTGATTACCCGGAAGCTGAGGATTATCTGAATTATTATGTCCGAAGTAATCATGTTGATCAATATCTTTCCCTGATAGAGAATGCCAGGAAAAATGTTACCATTCCGGTCATTGCCAGTATTAACTGCACCTCCTCGTCGGAATGGATCGAGTTCTCAAAGAAGATCGAAGAAGCAGGTGCGGATGCCCTGGAGCTTAATGTTTATTTTTTGCCTGTTAATAAAGATAGTTCAGCTCAGGCATACGAAGATATATACCTTAAACTGGCCACAAGTATAAGAGAATTGATAAGTATCCCGGTTATCATGAAACTGGGACAGCAATTTACAAATCTTGTACATCTTGTCGATCAGCTTTATTTCCGGGGGATTTCTGCTGTTGTTCTCTTTAACCGGTTTTATTCACCGGACATCAATATTCATGAACAAAAGATCATTTCATCGGATGTGTTCAGTTCACCATCTGATATCAGACATTCCCTTCGTTGGGTAGCCATACTTTCTCATTTCGTGAGTCAGATTGATATTGCAGCATCTACAGGTATTCATGATGGCAAAGCAGTGATTAAACAACTGCTGGCAGGTGCCAATGCGGTACAGGTTTGTTCGGTTATTTATAAAAAGGGTCCTGGCTATATACAGGAAATACTGTCTGAAGTGAAAAAATGGATGACGAATCATAAACTGACCCGTCCGGATCAGTTCAGAGGAAAGATGAATTATGGAAATATTAAAGATCCTGCAGTATATGAAAGAGCCCAGTTTATGAAATACTATTCCTCCAAACACTGAAAAATCTCAGGAGCTCATAATATTGATCAGTTCTGTTACCAGAGGTTTTTTTTCTTCTTTTACACCTTCGAGGTTGGAAACTAAATAGTTCCTGTAGTGTTGTATACGTGACTCTTCAAGATAGATAATTGATTGTTCAATGACGGAGAATGCTTCCAGAGCTGTCAGGTAATCTTCTTCCAAAAAGATATCAACAAAAGTTTCGAGGTAACCGCTGAAATTTAAACCTGACTGCCAGCAGGTTGCAATAATCTCATGCCAGATCTTTTGATATTGCTTGTCATTCAGTGCTTCGATGATATAGGGTATCCCGCTGGCATCTTTCATATCGGCCAGGAATAGGGACAGTTCCCTTCGGATGACATCATTTTTGGTCTTATAAAGCAGATGAATGATCTCGGGTATATACATCGCACTCTGTACCCTGTTGCGTAAGTTGTTAATAGTAGGTATTACAAGACTTTCTTTGCCGGACCTTATACGTTCTACAATTTCACTGTTAAGCTTTCTGTTCTCCATTTAATATGTTCAGTATGTTATCGGTTTGTATCCTGACAATGTATATTCAGCAATTCTCTGGCTTCAGAAGATCCGTAACGGACTGCTTTTTGCCAGTCTGAACATGCACCTTTTTTATCATTTAAGTAAAGACGTGCCAGGCCTTTATTCAAATAGACTTCAGGATTATCCGGGTCAAGATCAAGCGACATGCCATAATCCCGGATTGCATATTTGTATGTTTTGGTCTGAAAGTAAGCATTACCCCTTGCAGCAAAATATTTTGCTTCCGATCTGTTGATTTTCAAACATTTGTTAAACCATTCAAGAGCTTTCAGATAGCTTTCCCGGTCGTAATAAATCTGACCACACTGGTAAATGGCATGATCATCTTCAGGGAACAGCTCAAGATAAAATGATATATCTTCAATACTCTCCTTGTACATTTTTAACTTATTATACAACCAGCTTCGTTGAGTATAAAGATTGAAATTCTCAGGATCCAGGTTGATGGCTTTTTTCACATCATCCAGAGCACTTTCGTACTTTCCGAGTTTCGAATAAACTGTTCCCCTCTGTATATAATATTCGGGATGTGTTTTTGTAAGTTCAATAGCATGTGAATATGCTGTAACTGCAGAATTAAAGTTCTCAAGAATTATAAAAATCTCTCCTCTTGCTGCATATATCTGGGGACGATGAGCATACTCCGTTAAATTTTGATCGATAAGATCAAGCGCATCGATGTATTGTTTGGATTTTATCAGGTATTTGATTTCTGCATGGAGCACTTCGAAATCGTTATACCATTCTTTACTCCAGAGATCTTTCCACAGACGTGAATTCTCCAGACTGGTAAATGCAGTATCCAGTTTAATATTGCTTGCAGGTTGTTTATATGAGGAGGAGAGATGTCTTTCGAGATAAAATATTGCAGAATCATTCTTTCCGGTCAATGCATATATCCTAGCCAGCTCATAACTTCCTGAATATTTTTTAAGCTTTTCTGCTACCAGAAGATCGTTGATAGCAGAATTGAATTCACCTGATTCATAAAAACACCGTGCACGGTTCAGGTATATTTCGGATTTGATATTGCCTGCTGAAACAGCTTCTGAAAAATATTTGATGGCTTCAGGATAATGTTTTTGCTCCATTTTTGACAGTCCCCTGAAATACAGGTCCGGCTCCTGGGCAACAGCAATTGCCGGAAGAAATAATAGAAAATATAGTTTTGTATATAATCTAATATTCATTTTTATTCCCGCTTTGGATTGATAGCATCCTGTTGTGTATATACATAAACAAATCCGGTAATATTTCTGATTTCAAGGCCTGTAAGCCTGTTTTCATAAATATCGGCAATATAATAGTATATACCCGGTGCTACAAGTTTATCTGAATTCATATTTTTCCCATTCCAGTTAATGTCAGGATCCGAAGTCTGGAAAATAAGATTTCCCCACCGGCTGTAAACTTTCATGTCGATCTTTTCAACAAAAGAATATCTTCCGGGCCTCCAGAAATCATTATCTCCGTCGCCATTGGGTGTGAAGACATTAGGAAGCTGGTAATCGATACAATTATCGACACATACGATTTCTGAGAATTCGCTTTCATTTTCGAAAGAATCAACCGCCGTTACCGCATAACAACCGGCCATCGATCCCTCAGGATAATGAAGATAAATGGTGTCGGTCGCTGAAAGTGTACTGTCTATGATTGTTGGGGCATCAGAAATGTTTGGGGAATAATAGATCCTGTATTTCATGACATCATCGGCACAATAGTTGTTTGGATTGGTCCATATTAACTCGTTGTACAGGCTGTCACAAAACGAAGTAACATTCAGTACAGGTGGACAGGGTGGTGTTTTATCAAGAGGAGTGCCGCAACCGATATGTGAATAATTGACGGAAGTATATGTTTTCCCGGCAACCGGCCTCCATCCGGTACTTTTTACCCGGTAACAATATTCTTTACCGTTAATCAGATTGGAATCGGTATATACTTCATTATTTGAGAAACCAATGGAATCAAATAATGATGTAAAGTCATTCTCTCTGTAAACTACATATTCTGTATTGATCCAGGGCACGTTTTTCCTCACGTGAAGACTATTTTTATTATCGGACGACTCAATTTCGGGAAAGGTAGATGAGACTATCTCCTGTGTGCCTATCAGGAAACGGTTTCCCGATGAATCATTGTATAGTTCAAGCTTGTAGGAATATGGGTAAGCCATGGTATTTAAGGGAGTATCCAGGTAAGTTGTATCGTTCAGATCATCGGTTTTGAAATAATCTGTTTCAGTCAGATTATTACCATATAAATCATCAGATCTGTAAATTTTATATTCATATGGTCCGTATGCCTCCAATGTGTCAAGATCTCCCGGTTTAACCCAGGTCAGTAATATGGATCCATTCTGTGATGCATCTGTAACACTGACCTGAATCATTGCCGGTG
>CAZGOR010000285.1:0-1810 GCA_964527875.1 uncultured Bacteroides sp.
GATAGTAATATTATGGCTCGGAATTATATTATTAATTTTCATTAAGGTTTTCAAAAAATGACATACACAAGAGATTAGTTCTTGCTTATCTTCCTCCATCGTGGAACTGTGCTGATTACTCACTCACTACTCTCACTCACCTTAACCTGCAACCTGTAACTTGTAACTAGCAACTTAGGTTAATTATTCATCCAAACCCATTTTCTTCAATAATGCAATATATCTTGGATTATCATGTAAATTCTTAAAATAAATATAAAAAGGCATTTCAGAACAATCGCGCAATTCAATGGATTTTTCCAGCCAGAGCAATGCCTCTTCATCTTTTCCAACCATTCCAAGGATTCTTGAAATATTACAGAAATCATTCCCATTTTCGGCTCTTGCTATATCAATTTCTATTATCCAATCAATCACAGCATTAAGACCTGATTCCTTATATATTCTTTCCGCTTCTTCAAGGTCATAATCCGAATTATCTGCAATTATCTTTTTTAGTGCTTCATATGATTTTTCTTCCTCGTTCAAATACCAATAAATCTTCCATTCTAAACCTACTGCAAAAGGATGATCTTTTTGCAATTCATGACATTTTTGCACTTCCCTCAAGGCATCCGTGAAACGACCCTGATGATAATATAGTTTTGCACTTACATATCTGATAACAAAAGAGAGCGGATTTAGCTCAAGCGCTTTGTCAATGTGTTTTCGTGCCTCTTCATGTTGACCGGTAATGCTTAAATGTTCGGAATAATAATGATGAGCTGTAGCATAGTTGGGATTTTTTTCAAAGGCAAGTTGAAATGTTCTTTCTGCTTTTTTCCAATCCCAATCCACATAATCATAGATTTGCCCCAATACTGTATAAGCTTCAGCAATATTCTCATCCAGTTCCAGGGCTTTTAGTGCCAGTTCTTCCGCCTTATCTCTTCCTTCCAGTAAATCTATCCAACCCTGAAGTGCCATAAGGATGTAACTATCAGCCAGTCCTGCATAGGCTAATCCATACTTTGGGTCTTCATCAATGGCTTTTTCAAAATAATCTATGCTTTTCTGATAACCGTCCCCTGTACGTTTATTCCAGTAGAAACGACCCATCTGGTATAATTCGAATGCTTTTAAATTTGTGGTTCTGTTTTCCTGAATTTGTGTTTTTTGACCTGAAGTAAGGATGGTATTAAGTTCCGAAGCGATACTCATGGCAATCTCGCTCTGTGTTTTAAAAATATCCCCAAGATCCCGGTCATAATTCTCTGCCCAGATATGATCATCATTAATGGCATTGATGAGCTGGACAGCAACCCTGGCTCTGTCGCCATATCTCTGCACACTTCCTTCCACGATGTATGAAACCCCCAATTGTCTGGCGATCTCAGGAACACTTTGTACACCCCTTTCCCTGAACATTTCGGAAGAAGTGCGTGAAGTTACTTTCCATTCTTCAATCACGGAAATTCGATTTAATAAGTCCTCCACCAGACCATCGACAAAATATTCATTGCCGGCTTCCTGGCTCAGATTTTTAAATGGTAAAACTGCAATTGATTTTTCCAGTTCCTTGATTCGTTTTCCACTACCAATGATGTCGAATACGGATAGAGTTGTAATAACAATCACAATAACCAGTGCAATACCTGAAAGTAATAATATCAATCTTTTCTTTGGTTTACGGATCTGTTCAGCAGAATACTCGGTGCTTATACTTTCAGTTTTCACTTCCTCTGTACTCGGTTTACTAATAGCCTGAGTATCCTTGTATTTCAGATACCATTTAAAAATTGTTGTCAGATTATTAAGAACCGGTTTAACC
>CAZGOR010000285.1:1820-5640 GCA_964527875.1 uncultured Bacteroides sp.
GGCTGTTCAGGTTTTGCATTGAGGTTATAATATGAGGAGGCACCTTCTCTTCACGATGAAGCTTATCAATGATGCCTTTTAAAGGTTCAGTTTTTCGAGGTCTTTTCAGCTCACGTTCGCATAGGTCGGTTATAATAAGCTCCAGGCATCTTCTCGAATAGAGCATGACAACATTTTCATCATCTGTTTTGATAAGGTGACCAAGTTCCTTCTCCAATTCAGGTAACCGCCCTTTAATAGAGGTATATAAGATTTCAAGTTCTTTTATTTCAGATGACCAAGATGAATCTTTGATAGTGCTTGTAGCAGGTCATCTTGGAACTATCACATTTCTCTTTAAGGAAGTTCTTAAAATCATTTATGAATTGGTCGTTTGGTTTATCGTGAAACAGGATGGATAACTTACTTGCTCACGGTAGTTCTGTAGGTTCTTTCGTAGTAACGTTGTTTATGCTTCACACAATTATAATACGATCCTGCCAGTTTATTTTATTTTTAGTTCGTCCCCTTATAAAAGCAAGCTTTCAACGGTTTCCTCAAAAAACAAAAACCCCCTTACGGGGGTGTTTGTTTTCTGCTTGATCGTGGAGCTGGAGGGAGTCGAACCCTCGTCCAAACAGGAAACCAGTACTGTTTCTACATGCTTATCCTGTTGTTGGTTGTCGGGATTAAACCGGCAACAGGCAGCCTATTTAATCCTTAGTCCCCTGAGATTTTGCCATAACCCCGGGACAGGGCGTCAGGCTATCCCGGTTTGAACGGTACCCCGTATGCAGAACCCAATCGGGCGGAAAGTCCTGCGGGATATCTCGTCCCCAACCAACCTGGGGCCGGGGATTAAGCTTTAATTCGTTTTACGAATTAAGCTGCGAGAGCGTAATTTGTTTCGCCAGTTATTGTTCGTGACCTGAGATTAACGAGCCACATCACAAAGCTCGGCATGCTGCCATACCCATTTAACCTGCTGTCAAAACCATACAGCCCCATATAGTTCAAAGTTCAAAGTTTACCACGTGAAATGCAACGCTTGCCCTGTGAAATTTGAGGCACGAAAGTATTTCATAGGGAAGGAGCATATTTCACTGTGGTTCAAAGTTACCCACAAACAACTCCCAGTCCATAGTTCCATACTCTGCGGTGCAAAAATACAAAATTTGTACCAAATTCTAAGAGAAACCCGAAGTTTAAACAGGGGGAAATCAGTTCTTTGATAAGGCTGGTTTATCCCTGGGACTGTGTCACAACTTCCAATTACGCACCGAATTTTTGTAGTTTCCCGGCGTGAGCCATTGCCAGTGGCATAAGCTCTTTTGCATAAAATGTTCCCAGCTCTCCTGTCCGGCATGTGATCTCATCAAATTTGTCTGAAAAACCACCTCTCAGGAATGGTGCTTTCATCAGAACAGGCACCGGATGCCAGCTATGTGCCTTGATACTGGGCGGCGTTGAGTGATCACCGGTAATAACCAGCACATCCGGTTTACCTTCGAGCAGGATGGGCAGGGCTTTGTCCATGTCTTCAATGACCTCTACTTTGGCATCAATATCCCCATCCTCACCGGTTTTATCGGTGTATTTATAGTGAGCAAAAACAAAAGTATGCTCCTTCATAGCTTTCACGGCTTCACGGCAGATATCATCTGCTCTGGTAGGTTGTGAAACAACCGGCATACCCAGTAAACGCGACACACCCCTGTACATGGGATATCCTGCCACAGCCGCAGGCTTTACCTGGTATCTTTCAGCAAACATTGGCCATTTTGGAAGTTCTGCAAATCCCCTGCAAAGGATAAAATTGGCTTTTTCTTCATCTTTGAGAATTTCCCTGATCTGGCTGAGCAGATCATTCACAATTTTTGCTGTCCTGGAACTGACATGCTCTCCGGCGGCAGGATCCAGCGGTTCCACACCGGTCAGCTGCGGATCTGTATCTCCGACATTATCATCAAGACTTTCTCCCCTTAGTACCAGGAGGGCACGGTGTTCAGCTTCAGTTTCGAAAAACAGCTCAACACCTGAAGGACTTTTAATATGATCTTTCACCTTCTGTAATACCTTTTTATTTACATCGGTTGGTATCCTCCCGGCACGGCGGTCAGTAACCCTGCCATCTTTATCAATTGTGCAGAAGTTTAATCTTGCCGCGACATCACCTGCTTTCAGGGGGAATTCAACTCCCAGGGCACTCAACACACCTCGTCCAACCTGGTAAACCACCGGATCATAACCGAACAATCCCAGATGTCCCGGACCGCTGCCCGGAGTAATGGCTGGAGCTACAGGGTGAATCTGTCCCAGGGCACTTTCCCGGGCCAGTTTGTCAAAATTCGGTATTTTAGCGATTTGTAAAGCCGTACCACGACCGTTGTTATCACAATCTCCAAGACCGTCCAGGATTAAAAATACTATTCTCTTATCATTGGGCTGTGCCAATGAACTGATCAGGTTACCATATATGTCTTCCATGATAGATTGTTTTAAGTTTTATAAAATCCGGGGCAAAACTAATCATTTCTATTGATATATATTCAACGCATTTGTCCCATATACCTTTTCCAGCACTTCATCCGGCAGGTCCAGTCCGTGCAGGGGCCAGTGGTAGCCGAAACGGTTTGTATAAATATGTTCGTCAGGGGTTTCAAGCAGACGGAAGGTTATTTTATACATTTCCTGATCTCTCCCCATATCTGTTCCATAAAAAATCCTGTCCTGATATTCTATAAAAAATGCAGCTGCAGTCCTGGGTATGGCAGAGAACTCGGCAAAACGGGCGCCGATATCAATATATAAATTGGGATATTTATCCAGTAATTCCCCGATAATATCGAGGTTATAACAGCAATTTGCCAGGTGACAGGCAACAAATGTGGTATTCGGATGCCTGTTAACGGTTCTTTCGAGAATATCTATCATTCCCTGGTGATCCACAATACCTTCCTGGTTATCCAGCCTCCAGTTGTACGCGTTCATGAGCCCGTCATTGGTTGAATCCATCTTTTCATACATCCATTTGGGTTCCCCAATATGTATGTTGACCGGCATGCCCAATTCGGCGCATTTATCGAACAGGGGATCCAGCCTGGGGTCATCGGAATGCATCCCCCATGCAGGTGGTTTGCAATAGTAAAGGCCCTTGCCCTTGTCGCCCAGCTCTCCCACACCTCTTGCTCCTTTCTGGTAACACCTCTCAAGCTCAGCAACAGCAGCCGGACCAAAACCGGGTTCTTCATAACCTGTATAATCAAATCCGCACCATACCTCAAAACGGTCAGGATATTTGGCATATACATCAAAAAGCGAATCAAATTTCTTCCCGTGTTCTTTGCTGAGAATGATTGTTTTCTCTATCCCGGCTTCATCCATGGTTTTTATCCAGTCATCCAAACCTTCTGCGCTCCGGGCATAATCATGTGCATGCATGTCAATGACAGGATATTTAGCTTTATGAACAATGGTGACAGGAACGTTATAAATAGATTGAGGCCGGTAGTTTTTCAGGAGTAATTTTTCAGGGATTGGGATTTCTTCGGATTCCTCAGTTATTGAATTTTCCCTGCAGCTGATAAGGGCTATGATAAGAAAGATTACTAATAAAAAAAGTGACAGGGATTTTTTCTTGGGTGATTTCATAGTGATATAATTTTATGTTTTTTTACTTCACAATAAAAATAAATAAACAATTTTTAATATCCAATACGATCAGCACAAGCTGGATAATGATTTATTATTCAACCCCTTCAGGATTGAGTTCTTTCATTTTACCCATGGAGGCTGTCTAAAAAGTAGTATAAACCACAGAGTCCACAGAGTTTTCACAGAG
>CAZGOR010000286.1:0-5629 GCA_964527875.1 uncultured Bacteroides sp.
TATAGTTAACGCGTTGTGCTATTGAAGGAACCAAGTAATTGAATCATAGATTTTTTTGTAGAGCCGTGTTGCAGCGCTGCTCTACAAATCCATGATTATCAATGTCTTCGGTTCAATCGCACAACAGGTTAAAATTATAGTTATATAATAACTATGAAAATGACTATGAAAAAACGTTGAGGATTTTGAACTTTTCCATTAACCGGAAAAAAACAGGAAAATATAGCCTGTGAATTTATATGTTTTACAACATATTTTCTGTAATACTTTGATGATTAGTCAAAAACATTTTAAAAAGGTTTGCAAATAATGGTATGTTGAACTGAATCTCACCCCTTTTTAAGTTTTCAAGTGCGGGATAGATCTTTTGTGTGAACCCAATATAAATAGTTCTAATCATAAATCCTTTTAAACTATAGCCACGAAATTAAAGTTATATAAAATAATTGGCCAATACAAATTTTCAGAATAACAAATACAAAATTCAGAATACAGGGAATTAATTGATAAGGTTTATGTGCCGGTTAATTGAAAGATAATAAAAGCAAAACTGATCAATGCCATGCTCGAATTTGACGGAGAACCTATTGATATTGAGCAGACTGTTTCCTAAATAATCCTTAGATTTGTAACAAACTCCGAACTATAATCAACAAAACCATGAAAAATCATTCAACTATTTTACTCATTTGTATATTGCTGGCATTCAACTACTCATGCCAGGTTAATAACCGGCAGGCACGCTTGTCAGGCCATGAGTTTAACTCTTTCTACACAGGTGAAAACCTGAATCATGTCGCTTTCCCTTTAGGCGGTATAGGAGCCGGAATGGTATGCCTGGAAGGAACAGGTTGTCTCTCACACTTATCTGTCAGACACCGGCCTGATCTGGACAATGAACCACTTACGTTTGCTGCTATTACTATCAAAGGAGAAAAAAACATTGCAAGGGTCATTGAAGGCCCTGTACCGGAATGGAAAATATTTTGCAAACCTGAAAGCGGGAACGGTCACGGTGGTACCACATACGGGCTTCCAAGATTTGAATCTGCCAGTTTCCTTGCAAGGTTTCCGTTTGCTACTGTTTCCCTTGAAGATCCTGACATCCCTCTTGAAACCAGGGTTACCGGCTGGAGCCCGTTTATCCCGGGTGATGAAGATCATTCAAGCCTGCCTGTGGGAGCACTTGAATATACCTTTACAAACAATACCTCCCAACCGGTGGAGGCACTCTTTTCTTTCAATACTGTCAATTTCATGCGTATTTATATACCATCTGAATGGGGATCATATGCCCCCGGTGATCAGATTATAGACATGGATAATGGTTTTGTCCTTCATCAGGAAGGGACCACTGCTAATCCTCATTATACCGGCGATTTCGCAATTTTCACCACAACAGATGATGTTACTGTTGACCACTATTGGTTCAGGGGTGGATGGTGGGATCCAATTACTATAACGTGGAAAAACATTGAAGATATGAATCCACGCAGCACACCTCCTCAGAACGGACATGCACCCGGAGCTTCCCTCTATATCCCTTTTGAACTGCAAGCCGGTGAAGAAATAACCATCCCGGTACTTCTTGCCTGGTATGTACCTGAATCAAACCTTTCACGTGGCAGCCGGCCTGAAACTGAGAAATCCAGCACTGATACCGGTTTCTATCCCGCCACATATATACCATGGTATGCATCCAGGTTCAATAATATCAATGAAGTGGCAAACTATTGGTTGACCGGCTATAATAATCTAAAGGAGAACTCTGTCCTATTCAGGGATGCTTTTCACTCGATGGATCTCCCTGCCGCAGTCCTCGAAGCCGTGGCAGCCAACCTGACAATCTTGAAATCCCCGACTGTACTTCGCCAGCATGATGGCAGATTATGGTGCTGGGAAGGTTGTCATGACAATCTGGGTTCCTGTCACGGTTCCTGTACACACGTCTGGAATTATGCCCAGGCGATCCCGCATCTTTTCCCGAAGCTGGAAAGGAGCCTGCGAAACACTGAATTCCTGGTCAGCCAGAATGAAGAAGGCCATCAGACATTCAGATCAAACCTGCCCATCTCTCCAACAACACATAACTTCTATGCTGCTGCTGACGGGCAACTGGGAGGAATAATGAAAATATACAGGGATTGGAGAATATCGGGTGACCAGGCCTGGCTGGAAAAACTATGGCCAAGTGTTAAAAGCAGTATAAATTATTGCATTAACACCTGGGATCCCAAACATAAAGGTGTGCTGGAGGAACCTCATCATAATACCTACGATATTGAATTCTGGGGACCTGATGGTATGTGTACGAGTTTCTATCTCGGGGCACTCAATGCTTTTATCAATATGGGAACAGAACTTGGTGAAGATATTACATTTTACCAGGAACTTTTTGACACGGGTAAAAATTTCCTGGAGGACAGCTTATTCAACGGTGAATATTTCTACCAGATTGTAAAAACTACCGGGCTTGAAGCACCCGACCCGGTCAAAGCCTCAAGGATATCCATGGGAGGGGAATATTCTTCTGAAGCACTTGAGATTCTTCAGGAAGAAGGGCCAAAATATCAGTATGGCAATGGCTGTATCTCCGATGGCGTACTTGGTATCTGGCTGGCAAGGATGTGTGGGCTCGAAAATTTCATCGATTCCGCTAAAGTCCAAAGCCATCTCCGATCGGTTTACAGACATAACATGAAACACGATCTGTCTGATCATGTCAATCCTCAGAGACCGGGGTATGCAATGGACACAGATGGCGGGCTTTTATTATGCACCTGGCCGAATGGAGACCAGCCATCCCTCCCGTTTGTTTACAGCAATGAGGTCTGGACAGGTATTGAATACCAGGTTGCTTCCCACTTGATGATGATGGGTTTGGTTGAAGAAGGGCTTAACATTGTAAGAACCTGCCGTAAAAGATATGACGGAAGAATCCGTAACCCATTCGATGAATATGAATGCGGACACTGGTATGCCAGGGCCTTGTCGAGTTACGGACTGCTTCATGGCCTTACAGGAATACGTTATGATGCTGTGGAAAATATACTATATATTGACTCAAAAATCGGAGATACTTTCACATCGTTCCTGGCAACAGAGACAGGTTTCGGGAATACAGGATTGAAAAATGGCGAACCGTTTATAGAAGTGAAATACGGTAATATTCAGATAGATGAGATAGTGGTGAATAATAAAGAAGAATGATCAGCATAATTTGCAGGTGGCAATGTGAAGAAGGCTTAGGCTAAGGCTGAGGCTGAGAAGGGTTTGAGTTTGGTGTTTGGGGTGCTGGGTACAAGGTACAGGTCATAGTTTTATGTTAAACATCAAATGATACATCGGTTTATTACCCGTGGAAATACAAACTGTCATCCTGTACCAACCGTGGAAATATAAACTGTTATCCTGAACTTGTTTCAGGATCTTTTATGACACAAATAAAGCGGCACCTAAGAAGATCCTGAAACAAGTTGCTAATGACATCAAAGATGTCAATTTATTATGAATCTTGCTCGCAAGTTCTTTGCTTCAGGATGACGTTGTACATAATTAAAATTCATCTTTAAACAATGCACCAATAATATTACCCGGGTATGATATGTTGAAGTTTAGCCGCCGGCAAATTTATACCTTCACCTCTACCCACTGTTCTGTTGCAGCTGATTTCTCCAGTGCTTCAAGGACTGCCACACAGTTTAAGATGCTCTGATGGCTTCGGGGTTCTTTCCCTGTCCTGAACATCTCAACCATGTCTGTATAATTTCTTGGCGGATCAGTTTCTTCTACCCTGGATTTCAGTTCTATAATTCCCTCTTCAGTTTCCACAAATGTTTCCCACCCATAGTGCAGGCTTGTAAAGATAAGGGTTGCCAGCATACCATTCTCATAAGCAATGCTCGCAGTAGCGTTTTTCCCATTTTTTGCAATCCTTACTTTCTTGATATCCTCACCAAACATAAACATCAGTGGCTGAACGCTATGTACCCCATAAAAAAATATCCCACCATATTGCGATTCTAAATCTGCCGGACCATATCTTACCACATGATTGATCTCACCCATCGATTCCACTTGTTTCTTAATATCGAACGTCGCATCACTTTGTGCTATTGAGCTATATGAAGTTACCGGTGTACCCATCTCACGTGCCATGGCCAGGAATTCTTTCCCTTCAGAAACTCTGTAACAAAATGGTTTGTCAATAAATGTTGGTATACCGGCTTTGACAAAAGGAGTTGTTGCTTCAAGGTGATATTTGGGATGCCGATGATCAACAATTAAAGCATCTATTTTCCCCATCATTTCATTCGGGTCTTTCACCATATTGGGAATTGCCCCTTTCATCATAGCATTCAGGGCAAATTCTTCTGTTTCTCCCCAAACATAAAACACTTCCACCCCGGGAAATTTCTTGTCTATGTTGAACAATTTGCCAAAACCGATGGTGTGTGAATTCTCAGCTCCTATGATCCCAATTCGAATTGGTTTATCATTTGATTTCCCTTTTCCAAACATTTCATTGGCGATTGCCGGCGAAAATCCAAATACAGATAAAGCTACACTCTTACCCATTTTATTTATGAATGATCTTCTCGATTCCATAATTTAAATTTATTTATGATTAAAATTATAAACCTAACTAATACTTTCTATCTTGCAACCTATAACCTGCAGCTTTTTTTCTTTTTTCCCGTCAGCTGAAGATGATCGCAATTGATTCTTTAACCTGAAACATTTAATCCTGTAGACCTGCACCTTGTACCTTGTAATCCGTACCCTGTACTTTTTATCCTGTACACTGTACTATATCTTCATTTCCCATCCCTTCTCATATGTTCTTGTCCAATAAGAAGTTGCATCCTCATCGCCCACAATATGTCCGGTCTGATGATCAATATTCAGTGACCGGCCTACACGTTGCGAGATATTGCCTAACTGAACCAGCAATGTACTTTTGTGCCCGGATTTAATATCGGCGTTTAACTTACTCTTATTTAATATACCTTTAAAGAAATTCCGGATATGGAAGCTATCCAGATTTGCCGCAGGATTAGCTATGTCAAGTGCATTTACTTCGATTTCATTTTTAACTTCTTTTACAATATTATTTTTCAAGTCAAAAATGGTATAACTATTCCCATCAACCAACATACTTCCTTCCTCACCATAAAAAATTGCACCGGCAGATGTGCCTGCTATCGGTTTCCCGTTACAACTCCTTCCTTCCCATGACATGGTAACTCCCTCTTTAAAATCCATACTTATGACCTGAGTATCCGGTGTTTCCCAATCATCTTTATAACGGTATCTTCCGCCATTTGAGCTCACCCTGAAAGGGTAATCCACTCCAAGACCCCAGCGCAACAGATCGACCATATGTGTTCCATTGTTGAGTGCTTCTCCTGTTCCCCAATGCCAGAACCAGTGCCAGTTATAATGTACAATATTATCTTTATAATCTTTCCTGGGAGCCGGTCCCTGCCAGAGGTCCCAGTCGAGCCATTCCGGCACAGCTGCTTGTTTTCCAATACCAATAGGACCGCGATTATTGCTATACCATCCTTTCCCGAAATAAGCACGGCCGATTACACCATCTTTCAATTCCTGCACGGCCGCTATTACA
>CAZGOR010000287.1:0-5599 GCA_964527875.1 uncultured Bacteroides sp.
ATGCCGTACATTATCTCCACTTCACAACACTGAAAGGTGTTATGGAAAAAGAAGACCCTGATAATTATGAATTCATTGTGAATCCTGAATTGAAAAACCTTTTTGAGGCAGAAGATTATGGAAGATATGGCAAGGATGGAAAAATGGTAGTATGTTTTACAACGGATAATGACATCACAGGAGGAAATTCAGGCAGTCCTGTTATGAACGGCCGGGGTGAATTGATCGGTATTGCTTTCGACGGTAACTGGGAAGCAATGAGCGGCGATATTGTGTTTGAACCTGAACTTCAGAAATGTATAAGCGTTGACATCCGCTATGTGCTGTTCATCATTGATAAATTTGCAGGCGCAACAAACCTGATCGAGGAAATGACGATTGTGGAATAATAAGTCAGACCAAACTAACCTTATGAAAAAATCAGCTTTAATTTTTGTGCTTGCCGGGTTGTTCAGTTTTTTGAACGTAAAGGCAGACGAGGGCATGTGGCTGTTGCCTCTTCTTGAGGAAATGAATATTTCCATCATGCAGGAAATAGGTCTGAAACTTACTGCTGAACAGATCTATAATGTGAATGGTTCCAGTTTGAAAGATGCGGTTGGTGCACTGGATTATGGGTCCTGTACTGCTGAACTGATATCTCCCGGCGGCCTCTTGCTAACCAATCACCATTGCGGTTTAGATGAAATACAGTACCATAGCACAATTGAACATGATTACCTGACAAACGGTTTCTGGGCCATGACTCGTGAAGAAGAACTTCCCAATCCCGGTAAGACCATTTCTTTTCTGGTGAGAATGGAAGATGTGACACAAGTGATCAATACTCAGCTCAGTGACACGATGACTGAATCTGAACGTCAGCAAATAATATCCGAAATCAGTGATTCATTGGAAAATATGGCCATTGAAGGAACCCATTACGAAGCAAATGTGGAAGAATTCTTTGGGGGGAATAACTTTTACCTGGTCGTGTTTGAGACTTTTCTTGATGTCAGACTGGTTGGTGCCCCACCTGAATCAATCGGAAAATTTGGCCACGATACCGATAACTGGGTCTGGCCAAGACATACAGGTGACTTTACTTTGTTCCGGGTCTATACCGGACCGAATGGTAAACCGGCAGAATATGCACCGGAAAATATTCCGCTGAAACCAGCTCATTTTCTGCCTGTATCAATTAAAGGTTTGAAAAAAGGAGACTTTGCACTGATCCTTGGATACCCGGGAACAACAAACCGTTACATGACTTCCTGGGAGGTTGAACAAATCAGACAGATCGATAATCCAAACCGCATCAGGATAAGAGGACTCAGACAGGAACTTATGATGGAAGATATGCTCTCAAGTGATGAAATAAGAATAAAATATGCTTCGAAATATTCTACTTCAAGTAACTACTGGAAATATTCAATCGGACAAAACCAGGGGATCAGAAACCTTGACCTGATAAATAGAAAAAAACAGCTGGAAAATCAATTTACTGAATGGGTATCAACTGATCCTGAAAGAGAAGAGAAGTATGGCCAATCATTTGATCTTATTAAAAATGCTGTTACCGGCAGAAAGGATTTACACCATGCCAGGAGTTATATCCTTGAAGCTCTGGTAATGGGAGTTGAATTTGTAAATTTTTCAGCATCATTTTTTCAGCTGTTTGTGGCATTATTGGAATATCAGGATGATCCACAGGCAATTAGTGAGGTGATTGAAAGCATGCGCAGGGATATAAATGATTATTTCAAGGATTATAATGCTGAGACCGATAAAAAAATAACACTGGCAATGCTGAAGCTGATGTCTGAAAATCTTAGCCAGGAGTTTCATCCGGATTTTTTCGCTACAATCAATAAAAAATACAGAGACAACTATCAAAAATATGTGGATAAGCTATTCATAAAATCGATGTTTGTGAACCAGGATAAACTGAATAAATTCCTTGAGTCCCCGGATATCAAAACTATTCAAAAGGATCCTGCATTTGCTGTGGCACTCTCCATTTACCGGAAATACTTTGAGATAGATGATCAATACAAGAATTTTCAGGAAATTCTTGACAGGGGTCACAGGCTTTTCATAGCAGGATTAATGGAGATGCAAAAAGAACGGAAATTTTATCCAGATGCTAATTCCACCATGCGTCTTACCTATGGCCGTGTTGGTGATTACCAGGCACGGGACGCAGTGCATTATGATTATTTTACAACACTTCATGGTGTGATGGAAAAAGAAGATCCTGATAATCCGGAATTTATTGTCCACCAGCATCTTAAAAAATTGTTTCAGTTAAAAGATTATGGAAGGTATGGTATGGGAGATGTCATGCCTGTATGTTTTACCACAAATAATGATATTACCGGAGGTAACTCGGGTAGCCCGGTGATCAATGCCAATGGGGAACTGATTGGAATCGCTTTTGATGGTAACTGGGAAGCAATGAGCAGTGATCTGGCTTTTGAACCTGAATTACAAAAATGCATCAACGTGGATATCCGTTATGTCTTATTTGTTATCGATAAATTTGCCGGTGCAACCCATCTGATAGAGGAAATGCATATCGTGGAATAATCTGACACATTCATCAAAATTAGGGCCAATGGTAGGCCCTTTTTTTTTATTTTAACCGTTTTAATTGTGATATTGCAGACGTTGAAAGAGGGAAGAAGGATCGAAATATATACTGACGGGGCAGCAAGAGGAAATCCGGGCCCCGGGGGTTATGGCATCATAATGAAGTATGGTAGCCACAGAAAGGAGTTGTCGCAGGGATACAGGTTGACTACAAACAACAGGATGGAATTAATGGCCGTGATTGTTGCACTTGAGCAACTCAGACATGAAGGTAGTAATGTAATGGTGTATTCCGATTCAAAATATGTTTGTGAGGCGGTTAATAAGGGTTGGGTCTTCGATTGGAAAAAAAAAGGATTTAAAAAGAAGAAAAATCCTGATCTCTGGAAACGGTTCCTTAAAATTTACAGTAAACATAAGGTTGAATTTACTTGGATAAAGGGGCATTCAGACCATCCTGAAAATGATCAATGCGACCAGCTCGCCGTAAAAGCTTCTAAAAAGAATAATCTGTCCGAAGATGAAGGTTATTTATATGATTATGACAGTGCACTATTCTAATGTTTTAAAAGTAATACAGAATAGCTTAAAGGTATCATTCTTTAAAAAATATTACAAATCAATTATTTAAATATTTCTGTAAATTAATCTTCTTGACAATTTTGCAAAAGTTTGGAAAAAATGAGTTCATATACAACAATTATTGATTTTAAAGGTGAACTCACTTTCAGGATCATCGGTCAGTTAATTATCGAATTGAATTCCAGAAAAGATCAGTTTAAAATTGAAACATCTATTTTTAAAAAACTTAACGCACTGATTATTGAAATTCTCGAAAATGTTCATAAATATTCTGACCATTACACAGGATTTATTCAGGAATACCCGTTTTACCAGCCTGAATTTCAGTTATCCCGGAATGGTAATCTGTATGTTTTAAAAACGAGTAATCCAATCAGAACAAATGATATCAATAAAGTGAGAGATAAAATTGACTTGATCAACAACCTTAATCAGAAGGAGATGCGTATCTTGTATCGCAAAACTTTAACCAACGGCAGGTTCACCGATAAAGGCGGGGCAGGCCTGGGTTTTTTTGAAATGATCAAAATCAGTGGACATACTATTCAGTACAGATTTGATAAATTAACAAATGAATTTTCTAATTTTGAATTATTGTTGCATATAGAAAACAACCAGAAATAATGGATAATCTCAATATTCCACCAACAGATTTTACACCGGGCGTGAATTTCAACCTCGATACATTAACTTTTCGCTTATCCGGTGTGTCCCGCCCGGAAGATGTCAGGGACTTCTATAGTCAGATCATCGACTGGCTGGTAGATCTTGAAAAATACTTTTCAAAAAATGTTCTTGAAAATCCGGATACAAACAAAATCAATATGGAATTTCGTCTTGCCTATTTTAATTCAGCTTCCTCAAAACTCATCATTGAAATCCTGAACCGGCTGAAACAATTTAAAGCTTATGGGATCGGCCTGGAAGTTAACTGGTATTATGATGAGGGTGATGAGCAGATGTATGACGATGCGGAAGAACTGGCGGAAGCATGCGACCTTGATTTTATTTATTACGAGCTTTCCTGATAACAGGAACATGATTTCCTGTTCATTCCTGGTAAATTATTAATTGTCCTGATTCGTACATACGTGTGCAAAACCGGACACCCGAATCATCTGTTTTATTATATTGAAATTATAATAAAACATCAGATAATCAGGCAGTTGTTAAATGTGGCACAAAATATGAAAATTAAATAAAAAAGGGGTTTGGGGATGTTCAGTAACTGGGTCATCATAGCTATCCGTAATTTTATCAAGTACAGGATATTCAGCCTGGTGAATATACTTGGTCTTGCCTTTGGTATTGCCATCAGTATCCTGATATTTATTCTGGTAAAGCAGGAATTGAATTATGATAAATACCATAAATTTCATGAACGGATATACCGGGTTAATTTAAGAGCAGAAGCCTTTGAATATAAATACAATTCTGCCCTGACTCCATTTAACCTTTCAGTAACAATAAAACAAAAGATGCCGGAAGTTGAACAAGCTGTTCGTGTATTGAAGGGCAGCCATAAAAAAGTAAGTTATAATGATATCCATTATTCAGCAAAAAGGTTTTATTATACCGGCCAATCGTTTTTCAATATATTTAGTATACCAATCATCAGGGGTGAGCAGGAAACACTTTTGACAGAACAATACACAGTTGTGATAACTGAAGAGACTGCCGAAAAATATTTTGGCAGCAAAAATCCCCTCGGGGAAATAATTTATCTAGATAATGGCTGGAAGTTCAGGGTGACAGGAGTATGTAAAAATGCACCGGAAAATACACATCTTCATTTTGATTTCCTGGCCAGCCTGGTGGGTATCATGAGCGATAAGGAAGCTGATGACTGGAGTGCATGGCCGGTTGCAACATATGTGCTCCTGAATGAGGGAGCGAAACCTTCTCAAACAAAAGAAGGCCTGGCAGTAATTTGTGAGAGATATTTGATACCGGTCATTAATGATTTTTTTTCTTCAGAAATGATCACCGGTTCACATAATAACTTTTTTGAATTTTATCTTCAGCCATTAACGGATATTCATTTTTCTACCGGTATATCCGGACAATTTGAGGCCGGCCGGCAAAAAGGTTATCTGTATATTTTTTCCCTTCTGGCAGGGATTATTCTTTTTATTGCATGTGTGAATTATATGAACCTGTCCACAGCTCGTCTCTCGACACGAACCAGGGAAGTAGCCCTGAGGAAAGTTGTTGGAGCCACACGCGGACAAATGATGTTACAATTCTTTTCAGAATCAATTTTTTTCAGCCTTCTGGCAACTTTCGTTGCACTGGTGATCATTGAGCTGATCCTTAAACCTTTCAATATCTTATCCGGTTTTAACCTGGAACAACAAATTTTTAATTGGTGGTTCTTATTACCGGTTTTACTGACAGGTGCTGTTGCCGTTGGTATTGTTTCAGGCAGTTACCCTGCATTGTACCT
>CAZGOR010000288.1:0-5581 GCA_964527875.1 uncultured Bacteroides sp.
TGATGCTTTAATTTTCGAGGATCCTCGAAATGGTAACGGAATCAAAGATTCCGACTATTTCGGGAGCGAAGACAGAGAACGGAGAACTATTCTTCCTCATCTTTAGCCTTAGCCATCTTCTTATTGTGTTCATTACAACAAATGCGATCATTTAGATTTTATAACCTTGATATTATTATCACAACTGCAACAATTGCGACCTTGTAACTGTGCACCCCCCCTGCAACCTTCTTCCTCACCTGATCGAATCCCATGGCATAATCCCAACCTTCTGTTCCCACTCCTCGTATACTTTACTTAATTTTTCAACAAGTTCGGGATATTGGTCGCTTAAGTCATTCAGCTCAGTTCTGTCGCAGGACATATCATAAAGTTCCCAGATTCTTTTTTCATCCTGCATCACCAGTTTCCATCTATGCCATCTGACAGCCTTATTACCCATATGTTCCCAGAACAGGTAATCATGTGGTATCATCTTTTGACCATTAAATATTTTTACCATACTCTTACCTTCGCAGGGAATCACAGGAATTCCATCCAATGTATCCGGGTATGATGCACTTGCCAGTTCAATGCAGGTAGGCATCAGATCAATAATGTGGGAAACCTGGCTGTCAATCATATGTTTTTCTATCATTTCGGGATAATGGATGATCAGGGGGGTTGATATACCTCCTTCATGTACCCAGTGCTTATAAAGCCTGTAGGGAGTATTACTGAGATTGGCCCATGATGCATGATATGATGACCAGCTTGCCCTGGATCCGATGGGTACTACATCTGAATTATCCTGATCTGTAAGAGCTTCACTTGATCCACCATTATCAGACATAAAAAAGATGATTGTATGGTCAAAAAGGTTCCATTCCTTTAATTTTTCAATGAGCTTACCAATATTCCTGTCCATACATTCCACCTGTGCTGCATAAACAGCCATTCTCAGATCATATTCGTCTTTTTGTATATCTGAAAGCTCTTCCCAGTTTCTGACTCGTTCATCTTCGGGAGAAAGCACGAAGTCTTTTTTGATAATTCCCGCTTCAATCATTTTGTTATACCGGGCCAACCGGAATTCTTTCCAGTTTTTTAAATATTTCCCTCTGTACTTTTGAATATCTTCAGTATGTGCCTGAAGGGGAAAGTGAGGTGCGATAAAAGGCAGGTAAAGAAAGAACGGATTCGATGATTCTTTTACCTCTTCTATAAATTGTATTGCATAATCGGTAAATGCATCGGTTGAATAGAAATTGCTGTCACCTTCAATTACTTCGTTCCCGAGTACAAGATTACGGCCACTTCTCCAGGGATAAAAATATACTCCGCCCCCTTTTGGAAATCCGTAATATCTGTCGAAACCTTTTTGCAAAGGCCATACTTCCGGATCATTACCAACATGCCATTTCCCACTTATGAATGTATGATATCCGGCTTTTTTCAGGACTTCTGCAATGGTTACACAGCTGTCATTAAGAAATCCCTGATAGGAGGGATAGCCTTTATCACCATTCATAAAACCCACTCCAGTCTGGTGCTGGTAGAGTCCGGTGAGCAGGGAGGCTCTGGTGGGACAGCATCTTCCTGCATTATAGAATTGGGTCATGACAAGTCCTTCACTGGCCAATGCATCGATAGTTGGCGTTTGGATTTCCGAACCGAAATATCCGATATCAGAATATCCCATATCATCGGCCAGTATTATGATGATATTTGGACGCGGTGATTCGCGGATACTATCCAAGCAGCTGTAGTTAAGAGCTGATAATAACAGAAAAAAGATTAGAAATTTAACTATCGAACGGATGTATTTCTCTGTTACCTCTGTTATTTCTCTGAGTTCTCTGTGGTTAAGGATTTTTACCACAGAGTTCACAGAGAATACAGAGAGAACATAGAGATAGTTATGTATAGTTTTCATATGAAACGATTTCCCCAATAGGTTTTCTTTTCACTTTATGCCGGTCTGGATCGGCTGAATCAAGCGGATAACCCAACGGTATAATAACAATTGGCTCGATATTTTGTGGAAGATTTAACAGTTCAATACAAAGTTCCTTTTCAAAATTACATACCCAGCAGGTTCCCAGATCCAGTTCAGCTGCCTGCAGGGTTATGTGATCAACTGCTATGGCGATATCGATATCACAATGGTCCTTGCCATCTTTCCTAATCCATGATTGGTTATGATCACCGCAAATGATGATTAAACAAGGTGCCTCCTTATACCAGTCGCGATGATATATCGGATGAATTCTTTTAAGATTTTCCTTTTCCCTGATAACGATAAGATGCCAGGGCTGGTAATTTACTGCAGAAGGTGCAATGCGGCCAGCTTCCAGTATCCGGTTAAGTTTATAATCTTCTACCGGTCTGTTATCATATTCCCGGCAGGAATATCTTTTTTTTGCTAAATCAAGAAAATCCATTGCTTATCTTTTAGTTAATACATTTTTTTCATATTGCTGGATTTCAGATATATAATTTTCACCAACGGGTACGTTACTGGTTAAGCAGAAATAATTCCAGACAGCACCAAATGGTTTTGTTTTAGCCTCTTCGAGTAAAGCAAGCCGTTCAAAATTCTGGCCGTTTTCCTCATATTCTCTCAGTTTACCTGTCGGATTCAACAAAGCCAGCATGATGGCTTTTTGTGCAGCCCGGGTGCCGATCACATAAGCACCGATACGGTTAATGCTTGCATCAAAGAAGTCAAGCCCGATATTTACTTTATCAAGCTTATTTGCCCATACGATTTCTTCAAATAACGCTCTTACTTCGTCATTTAAAATGACAACATGGTCACTGTCCCAACGGATGGGCCTGGTAACATGGAATAGTAATTCATCGATAAATTGAAATACGGCAGATACCTTATCCGATACCTGTTCGGTTGGGTGAAAATGCCCTATATCAAGGCAAAGCATCATTTTTTTATCCACTGCATAACCAAGGTAAAATTCATGTGAACCAACAGTATAAGCTTCAACACCAATGCCAAAAAGTTTTGCTTCCACCGTATCTGCCATAAGCGCAGGATCCTGTGGCTTAGCAAGAATTTTATCCAATGATTCCTTCAGGTATGCACGATGTTTAAATCTATTCACTGTCAGATCTTTAGAGCCATCAGGTATCCAGATATTATGAATACAGCGACTTCCAAGTTCCTTACCCATGTATGCTGAAATATCACGACATCTCTGGACATGCTCAATCCAGAATTCACGTATGGCTGGATCCAGATCCGACAATGTAAATCCTGAATCTGCTTTCGGATGGGAGAACATGGTACAGTTAAAATCAAGTCCGATACCAATTTCTTTTGCCCATTTTACCCAGCCTTCAAAATGTTTTGGTTCAATCTGGTCTCTGTCAGCTTTTCCTTCCCGGAAATCACCATATATAGCATGCAGGCTAAGCCTGTGGTTTCCGGGTAATAATGAGTAAACCTTTTCAAGATCTGCCCTGGCTTCCTCAATCGTTCTGGCTTTTCCGGGATAATTGCCGGTTGCCTGAATGCCTCCGGAAAGACCTGCATCCGGATCTTCAAATCCGCTGACATCATCCGTTTGCCAGCAATGGAGACTGATGGATAACTTATGCATGGTATTGAGTACATCGTCTGTATTCACACCGATACCGGCATATTGCTCCTTAGCCAGTTCATAAGATTTTTGAATAATTTCACTTTTATTCATAATTAATTAAATTGTTAAATTGTTACATTGCTAAATTGTTCGTGAGGCTAACATTATGCAAACCGAAGGTGTAGCATAATGTTATAGCCGAACAATCCTCCCGAGTATTCGGGAAAGTAAATCGCGGTTAAATCGTTAAACTGTTAAATTGTTGTTATGCTAAGTCATATATTACTAACCATATAACCATTAAACCATTTAGCAATTTAGCCATTTAACCATTATTCCATATAAAATATTTCCTCTAGAGGCACTGTAACTGGTGAATGATCCGGATTGGTTTCCATCAGATCGGACATATATGTCCACCATTTCTGTATGACCGGATAAGAACCCATATCCTGAGATGTTTGTTCTCCAGATTGCTTTTGACATGCAAACAAAATATTGGTTTCTTCATCAAGATAGATAGAATAATCAGATATTCCGTAGTCTTTTAATAGTTTTTTCAGCTCCGGCCATATTTCATTATGGCGTCTGATATATTCTTCCTTACAACCAGGATAGAGTTTCATTTTAAAGCCAAATCTTTTTATCATATTATAATCATAATTTAAATTGAGACTATGTTATTCTTATCGTTTATTTATGGCAGATGAACACAGATGTGTTCGCAGATTTTCGCCGGCTCATGCTTATTTATATTTAAAATCTGCAAGAATCTGTGTTTAATCAGCGAAAATATGCGAGAAATAAATATCATAAAATCAACTCATAGTATAAAATACTGACAGGTTAATGTATCTATCGAATCCAGATAGGATTTATCCAAGTTTAACTACAAAAGTTGAAAGTATCAGAATAATGATGCCGATGATCAATATCGTTATTGTTTTGATTCCTACTCCTTTCCATTCTTTCAGGATAATTCCCCAGATGTTACTGAATGAAATATTCAGAGCCATCAGGATACTCCATCCAAAAATTGCCATTGATTCAGGAAGAAGGCTTTTGCCCATTCCAAAAAAATGGAATTGTAAAAACCAAAGAAGTCCGGCAAGAAAGGTAAATAATATATTATTAAGAAAAGTTGATGCATTAACAGATATATAGTCTTTTGCTGTTCCGTTTTTAATATTCAGAAAGACGCAATAGATAAAGTTGGTTATAAAACCTCCCAGCAGAATAAATATCAATGTCGGGTTGCTTAAAAACAGCTCATTAGTTCCGTATTGTCTGGCAACTTCATTAATTGGCATTCCGGCTTCAAATCCATAATTAAAACAGGCACTCATGATACCGGAGAAGACGGCTATGGTCAGGCCTTTTTTCAGGGCAAATTCTTTAATAGCGGTCCTTCTTTCTTCCTCGCTCAACTTTTTATTTTTCAATGCTCCTGCATAACCGACGATTGCGATACCAGCCAGACATATAGCCACACCAGTAATTGTGAGAATTCCTGCAGTTGAGCCAAGTAAATTATCACCGGCCACAATTGGTGGAATCAAGGTTCCAAAAGCAGCACAAAAACCAAGGGCGATGCTCTGGCCCAACGCGATACCAAGATAGCGAAGACTTAAGCCAAATGTTAATCCTCCTATACCCCAAAGAGCACCAAAAAGCATGGCCAGCAATTTTGCAGATGTAGGTGCATCAGAGATAATTTTCAACAGTGTACCTTCAGGTACAGTAAAAAGAGCAAATAACCATGGAGCAATGATCCATGCAGCAACACCCTGGCTTAACCAGTATGATTCCCATGCCCATTGCTTGACTTTTTTAAACGGGACATAAAAACTCGCGGCCCCGATACTGCCAATCGCGATTAATCCTATTCCGGCTAAAGGATTCATGTTTTGAATGTTTATATATTATTTTAACATGAGTTTGATATTTATTTTGTTCTAACATATTGATATAAAATGCATGGAGCATGGAGCATGGAGCAT
>CAZGOR010000289.1:0-5571 GCA_964527875.1 uncultured Bacteroides sp.
ATGGTTTCAACAAAATCATAATCGACAGGATACAGATTTACTCCCCTCTCCTGCATACCTTCAGATGTTTCGACGTTCATCAGGATCTTACCCGTACTCTGCCCGATTTTATTGTTGGCACTGGAAATATTTATGATATCCGGACTCTCCAGAAGCGCATTCCGGAATACGGGGTACTGGCGCATCATCTGCTGGTTCTCCAGCTCAATGATCACTATATTATCAGGATCAAATCCCAGTTCTTTATTTTTCATATAACTGAGTTGCTTAAATATTACCCAGGTATTGATAATCAGGGCCAGTGAAATGGCAAACTGCAAAACAACCAGGAATTTCCTGATCAGAAAGTTCGACTTGCCGGCACCGATCTCCTGCTTAAATACTGATACCGGATTGAAACGTGACAGATAAAAGGATGGATAACTGCCTCCTATTATTCCAACAAAAATAATGATTGCTATAAGGGTAAGAATTACCTGTGTATTAAACAAATAATTGACATCAAACAATTTACCTGTGATCTGATTAAATGACGGCAGGAGAAGAATGATAATAACAATGCTGAAAATCAACGCAATCAATGTGAGAATGACCGATTCAGAGAGAAACTGTAAAATTAACGGCCACCGTTGAGACCCCACCACTTTTCTTAATCCGACCTCCTTTGCACGGTTTGTTGAACGGGAAGTTGCCAGGTTCATATAATTGATAATGGCAATCAGTAACATAAAAAATGCAACAATGGAAAATATGTAAACATATTTGATGTCACCACTTCGTCCTGTACTTCCCCTGGCATCAGATTTCAGATATATATCCGTTAAAGGTTCAAGTAAATACTCAATACTGATATCATATTGCCTGAAGATCTCTGCCATATATTTATCATACATTTCCTTCATCTTATCCTGTAAAACCATGTAATCCGTACCTTCTGACAGTAAGAGGTAGGTATATACGCCAAAGTTTCCCCAGCTCCCGATTTCAGCATCAGCCGGCAGGGTTGTTCTTGATACAAGTGCTGAAAAGGTTATGTGTGAATTATCTGGTACATCCTTCATCACTCCCGTGATCTCAAAACTTTGTCCATTACCAACCTCAATGGTTTTTCCAAATGGATCTTCACTTCCAAAATATTTATTCGCGAAAGATTCTGTTACTACCATTGTGTTGGGCCGTGTTAAAACAGTAGACGGATCTCCTTTGATCAAATCATAACTGAATATAGAAAAAACAGAACTGTCAGCATAGTGAACATCTTCATCATAAAGCCTGGTATCATCGTAGATAAACAATTGACGCCCAAATGAATAAATCCTGGCAAACTCCTCTATTTCAGGATAATCCTCCCGGGCCTGATGAGCAAAAGGTATCTGTGCAACACCCCACGTAAACTCATCATCCGTTTCCTCTATATGAGATATGACCCTCACGATGCGATCCTTTTTTTCATGATACTGATCGTAGCTCAGATCGTCAAATACATAAAGCAGCAGGAACAAACTGCTTACAATACCAATTGTGAGACCTAATACAATAATAAATGTGTAACCGAATTCTTTGGTGATTTTCCGGATAGCAACTTTAATGACATTCTTAAACATTTCTATAGGATTTTGGAAATTATTAAAAAGTCAGCGGACTAAATTTAATTTTACTTCAATTCATATGCCAGTTAACATAATTCGTTAATAATCAGATATCTACGAATAAATTCCATTTATTGCATATCATAAATCTGTAACAATATAGTACACAACATGTACGTAAAAGAACAGATGGTCGTTTGAATCAGTTAAATACGACATTCGAAATCTTTTCACAATTGTCCCAAGAAATCCTTTACTGAATCAATATACTTCTCAAATCTGAGCCTTCCTACTTTTGTAAACTTTATTGTCGTTCGCGGCCTTTTACCGGAAAAGGATTTGATTACTTCAATAACAGAAGACTCTTCAAGTTTGCTGAGATGGCTTGACAGATTACCCTGACTCAGCCCGGTCTGGTTCATGATAAATTATTTTGAGATATTTAAGTATGCGCAAATTAATTTTCAAAAGGATTTCTTTGGAAAAATTAAAATTAAATATCTTTATATGGTTTGTTGAAAAAAATAAGTCAGGACAAATCACCCATGAACAAATCAAAACCAGATCATATGAATAATAAAATCACCCGCAGGCATTTCATCACTGACTCACTAAAAGGATCAATATTATTAGGAGCAGGTGGTTCATATTTACTGATCAATAGTTGCTCCAATACAAAAGATTTCGATCTTATAATAACCGGAGGGATAGTATATGATGGACTCGGAAATCCAGGGCAGGAGCTCGACATCGCAATCAAAGACGGAAAGATCATTCGTATTGGCAAAGACATCGGTAAAAATAAAGCCAAAAATATCATTGAAGCGGGAGGATTGGCTGTTTCACCGGGATTTATAGATGCGCATACACATACAGATACAGAGTTAATTGCCAATCCAAAGGCCGAAAGCCATATAAGGCAGGGCATCACCACGGAAATCAGTGGAAACTGCGGCAGTTCACCCTTTCCCATAGCATACGAGGTATTGGATGAATGGAAACAACGACTGAAGGATGAATTTAGCGTTGAACCTGACTGGAATGACATCAATGGATTTTTTCAACGGATCGAAAAACAAGGTACAGCACTCAATTATGCAACTCATGTCGGTCATGGTAATATAAGGGGCAAAGTTGTTGGTTTCAATAACATACAATCTTCTGAAAGTCAGATCGCAGAGATGAAAAGGATCGTTGAAGAGAACATGAAAGCCGGAGCCCTGGGCCTGTCAACAGGCCTCGAATATTCACCGGGCAGCTATGCAGAAACCAAAGAGATCATTGAACTATGTCATAGTGTATCGAAGCTCAATGGTATCTATGCCACACATATGAGAGATGAAGGAGATCATCTCCTTGAGGCCATAGAGGAAGCGATTAAGATAGCCAGGCACACAAATGTAAATGTGGAAATAGCTCATTTTAAAACGGCATATCCTGCCAACTGGGAAAAAATAGACGATGCCCTGGCATTGGTTGAAAAGGCTGATGAGGAAGGTATCAATATAATGATTGACAGATATCCATATATTGCAGCTTCTACCGGACTGGATTTCTTTTTCCCCATGTGGGCAAAGCAGGGAACAAACAAGGACTTTGTTGCTAAATTAAAAGATCCGGATTTAGATGAACAACTTCGCTCATACTCCAGGCAACAGGAAAAAAAGATTGGCTCCTGGGATAAGGTCATTTTATCGTCTATCTTCACCGAAAAGAACAAAAAATTCGAAGGTATGAATATTGTTGAGGCTTCGGCCCAAACCGGTAAAGATCCCTATGAATTTATGCGCGATCTGCTGATTGAAGAAGAAAACCGGGTCGATATGATCGAATTTATCATGAATGAAGATAACCTGAAACGGATACTGGCACATCCACTGTCGGTTATCGGATCAGACGGATCAGCCGTTGCGCCCTACGGGATACTTCATAAAGGCAAACCTCATCCAAGGTATTATGGTACTTTCCCGAGAATTTTAGGTAAATATGTCAGAAAAGAAAATGTACTTACACTTCCCGGTGCGATCCAAAAAATGACCTCATTAACTGCTCAAAAATTCGGCCTCATGAACAGAGGACAAATAAAAGAAAATTATTTTGCTGATCTTGTTATCTTCGATCCTGAAACCATAATTGATCGGGCCACCTGGGAAGATCCGCATCAGTATCCTATTGGTATTGAATATGTTATCGTGAATGGTGAAATAGTGATCAAGGAGAGAGAACATACCGGGCAACTACCTGGAAGAATTTTAAAGAAAACATAGGTTGATGCCGGGTAAATTGAAAAGGAAAAGCAGGTCACAGAGGGTCACAGAGAAACACAGCGGGCCACAGAGATAGAAAACTCTGTGAACTTCTGCAATCTCTGTGGTCCACTGTGACCTAAAAATCTTAATAAAAACCACTTAATGAAAAAATTTATTTTATCTATCGATTCCGGCACCACAAGCAACAGGGCCATATTGTTTGACCATGCAGGCCGGATCATTGGTGTTTCGCAGCGTGAATTTGAACAAATCTTCCCAAAACCGGGCCGGGTTGAACATAATCCTGAAGAGATCTGGTCGACACAGGAATTTGTAGTCCGTGATGTTATGAATAAACAGGGAGTTAAAGCTTCTGATATTGCTGCTATCGGGATAACAAACCAGAGGGAAACCACGATCATCTGGGATAAGAATACTGGCACACCTGTATATAATGCAATTGTCTGGCAGGACCGGCGTACAGCCGGCATTTGCGACCAGCTCAGGAAAGATGGATATGATAAGGTCATCAAAGAAAAAACCGGCCTGGTCATTGATGCATATTTCTCAGGTTCCAAGATCAAATGGATCCTTGATCATGTTCCCGGGGCAAGGGATAAAGCCAGGCAGGGCAACCTGGCATTCGGCACTGTGGACACCTGGCTCATCTGGAAACTGACAAATGGCAGGCTGCATATTACAGATGTAACCAATGCAAGCAGGACCATGCTCTTTAATATCCATTCCCTGAAATGGGATGATGAACTTCTGAAGATATTCGATATCCCATCAAATATGTTACCTGAGGTAAAATCCAGCAGTGAGCAATATGGGCAAACCGTCAGGGAACATTTCGGTAATGAAATTCCAATAGCCGGTATTGCAGGTGATCAGCAGGCAGCCCTTTTTGGCCAGATGTGTGTGGACAAAGGCATGGTAAAAAATACATATGGCACCGGTTGTTTTGTAGTTATGAATACAGGCAGTCAGGCTGTTGTTTCAAAACATAATCTGCTCACTACAATAGCCTGGAAAATAAATGATGATATCTGCTATGCCCTGGAGGGAAGTATCTTTATTGCAGGAGCAGCAGTTCAGTGGTTAAGAGATAAATTAAATATCATACAATCATCACAGGAAATCGAAACACTTGCCGCTTCGGTAAATGATAATGGTGGTGTCTATTTTATTCCGGCCTTTGTCGGGCTTGGTGCTCCTCACTGGGATCAATACGCTGCCGGAACCATTATCGGGATCACGCGTAATACCTCAAATGCACATATCGCCAGGGCAGTACTGGAAGCAATTGCCTTTCAATCAATGGATGTGATCAATACGATGACAGAAGATTCAGGAATCAATATTACTGAACTCAGGGCAGATGGTGGGGCTGTTGTTAATAATCTGCTGATGCAGATCCAGTCCAACGTGATCGGGAAAAAAGTTATCCGCCCCATGATTACTGAAACAACCGCACTTGGAGCAGCTTACCTGGCTGGTCTTGCCATCGGATACTGGAAAAGCATTCATGAGATAAAAAAACAATGGCAGATCGAAAAAGTTTTTGAACCGGAAACAAGTCTGTCAGGTTTGGATGAAATGATACAAAACTGGGAAAAAGCACTCGAAAGAAGTAAGAACTGGTATTCGCATTAAGGTGAAAGACAAAAGATAAAAGTGAGAGGCTGTCTAAAAAGTCTATTAAAACATTTAACCACAGAGGAAACAGAGAT
>CAZGOR010000290.1:0-5543 GCA_964527875.1 uncultured Bacteroides sp.
AACCCCAGCCGGTTTTCCCCCGGGTTTTTTCGACCAGTACATTCTGTTTTTTACCCAAGAGGGAATGTCGATATGCCCGTTTATTTTTAATTGATATATGGCGTATAATCTCACTCCTTTCACTTTTTATTTTTTCAGGAACCTGGTCCGGCATTCTGTCAGCCCGTGTCCCGGTCCTTCCTGAATATTTGAATGTATGGACATGGCTGAAGCCAATCTCTTTAACGATTTTGCATGAAGCTTTGAAATCTTCGTCTGTTTCACCGGGAAATCCAACTATGATATCAGTTGTAAGGTTAAAATCAGCATAACGGTTCTTTATATTGTCAATGATTTTCACATAGTCATTCAGCGAGTACATCCTTCTCATTTTCAGCAGAATGCGTTCTGACCCGCTTTGAAGACAGAGATGCAGGTGCGGCATCAGTTTGGGATGGCTGAAAAGACTGATGAATTTATCACCAAAACCATCGGGCTCCATCGACGAGACCCTGACCCGGAAATCACCCTGCAGATTGAGGATATTCTCAACAAGATCCTCGAAAGAAATACCTTCATAATTGTATCTGCCGAGATTCACACCGGTCAGGACAATTTCCCTGAATCCAAATTCAAGTACCTTCTGGATATTGGCAATAATATCCTGAACAGGCCGGCTGACAGCTCTTCCCCTTACAAAAGGTACAATACAAAAAGTACAGTAATGATCGCAACCGTCCTGGATTTTTATCAGGCTTCTTGTGTGAAATGTAGTATCGGCAGGAGTGAAGCCGAACAGATCCGGTTTGAGTGTTTCAGGGTCTATTATCTCTCCCCTGAAATGAGATTCTATAAGAGAATAGATGGAGCTCTTCCGGTTGTTTTCAATATAGTAAAGATGGCCCGGTTCATGATGCAGGTTGTTTTTGTAATTGTTCACCATACAACCTGTGACAATGATTATTGCATTACCATTTTTCCGGGTTGCCCGGCTGATCAGGTTCCTTGATTTTTTATCGCTCTGATTTGTTACCGTACATGTATTGATAATGTACACATCGGCTTTTTCCCCAAAGTCCACAACCTGGTATCCGGCATGATGGAATTCAGATACCAGGGAATCAGTCTCAAATTGATTTAACCTGCATCCCAGTGTTTTAAATGCGATCTTCCTGCTCATTTGTCAATCAGTTCAGGTTCTTTAATCCTGGTAAGAGTACCTTCAATTGAAAAATCAGATGCCGCGGTGATTTTGATATTTACAAAAGTTCCAGGCAACGAGAGATCGTTTGATGGGAACCGGACGATTACTCTTCCTTCTGTATGTCCGGAAAGATATCCTGCTTTACGGTCCTGCCCGGTAACAAGTATCCTGCAAGTTCTTCCGATCTTTTGCCTGTTATGTTCTGAAGTATGCTTTTTCAGTTCCCCGGTAAGTATATGAAGCCTTTTCTTTTTGATGTCGTGGGGGATATCATCCGTCCATTTTGAGCTCGCTGCACCCGGTCTTGGAGAATAAATCGCGATATAGGCCATGTTGTAGCTGAATTCCTCCATGATCTTACGGGTATTTTCAAATTGCTCATCGGTTTCCCCGGTAAATCCAACGATGATATCGGTGAATATTGTAGCTTCAGGCAGATATTCCCTGACAGCAGCAATGATCTTCCTGTATCTGTCAACCGTGTGTTTGCGGTTCATTCTGCTCAACACGTTGTCATCGCCGCTCTGTATCGGAAGATGGATCTGTTTTGCCAGGCTTTTATACTTACTGATCACCCTGATCACTTCATCATTCATGTCCCGGGGGTGAGGTGATGTAAAATAGACCCATACCTCTTTTCCTGAAGTGTCACATAACTTCCCGATTTTTTCCAGAAGTTCCTGAAAGGTTATTTCAGCACCTTTTTTATCCTGTCCGTATGAATTAACATTCTGGCCAAGGAGCGTGATGGATTTATAATCATGATCAATCAGGTATTGTATTTCTGAAAGTATTTCACCTGATGGCCTTGATACTTCTCTTCCTCTAGTATAAGGAACTGCACAAAAAGTACAGAATTTGTTACATCCGTTCTGGATCGGGACGAATGCCTCGAAATCTGAAACATAAGTTGGTTCAATATCCCAGAATTTACCAATTTTCAGGTCACTTTGCTGATGCTTTTCAGACGTTTTGGGAGCATCAGGGCTGGTCTTTTTATTTTCATCAGAAATCTCAATCGGTTCAGTAACCTGAGGCCCATGTGTTTTATCTTTATCAACCGGTTCGTATTTTTGAGTAATTTTTTGTTTATGAATGAGTCCTGCAGGTGTGACCACGCCATATTGGCTGATCATGTTTTCAAGATCCGGCAGCTCCTCTATGGGAAAAACGAGATCAAAAAGTTCCATAAATTTTTCTCGGTCTGCCGGCAGCACACAGCCGGTCAGAAATGTTAAGAGGTTTTTCCGGTTTTTCCAGTTATTCCATTTATATATCCTGGAGTAGACCTTATCGATGGCTTTCTGTCTGACCGAGCATGCCAGGACGCCTATCAATCCGGCCTCTTCCTCATGATCGGTCCAGGTATATCCTATGCCTTCAATGACCGTGCGTACACGTTCACTGTCGGATTTATTCATCTGGCACCCGAATGTGATCAGGTGGTAAGTCATCTCACTATTAGAAAAATACTTCTGCATGACTATTTTCAGATGTTATATCCTGTTCGGTCAGGTTATAACATATGGAACAAGTAAATTTTTCTGCAAAGATAACAAAGAGAATTTTTACAGGCAGAATGTTTTTTCAAATATCAGGTGGTTCTTACATGAAAAGTGACTTTCGTATTAACAGGAGTATCTCATTTTTTTTGTTAACCATGTTGAAAAATTTTTTCATTGATAATCAACACGTTAAGAAAAATATGTTGTAAAACATATAGAATGCATAGGCTACTTTTTCCGGTTTTTGCGATTAAGCGGAAAAATAATAGAATTCTCACCTTTTTCTTCTCATTTTTTTTCTCAGTAAACAGAAACGGTCAATCATCAATTGATAATTGACAAACACAAATCAAATTATGGATTCACCGGGATTTAATAAAGATTTGACTACCCGTGAATTTGACGTACTTTATCTGTTGGCAGAAGGTTATAAAACCAGGGAAATCTCAGAAAAACTGCATATCTCGGTGAGCACGGTTATATCTCATAAGAATAACCTCATGAAAAAGCTCCGTGCCAGGAATTCAATTCATTTGATATTCATTGCATTTTGTAATAATCTGTTATGATTAATCAATAAAAAATCCTCAAAAATGAGGATTGACTTGAATATGAGATAATGGTAATTTTACCAAAAAACCACTAAATTAAAACTAATTATGGAAGCCAAATCATTATTGAGATTCACCGCTTTAATTTTAGGATTATGGATTGCTTACTCAGTAATTAATCCTGTAGAAACATCATCCACGAGGAATAATACATTAAAATTATCTGAGAATTACTCAGAAAACATTTATTCAAACATATTCCCTTATATCCTCTGTGAAGGATGCAGATATTCTGATGAGGATCTTAAAGAGAATATCAAAGATTTGGAAAGTAGCCTTGAGAAAATTCAATTATTACGTCCGGTTACATTTAATTATAAATATATACCAACCATTCCAGATGCTGTTTTAGATACTATCGCAAATAGAGAGGGAATAACTGTTGAAGAGGCTCGTCAGCAAATGGGATTACTTCCACCGAGTGAAACAAATATAAATTTTGGTTTTATTGCTCAAGAGGTTCAAGAGATTTTCCCAGAGTTAGTTGATCCTGATCCAAACGGAAACCTTTACATAGACTATATTTCATTTATTCCTTGTCTTGTTAAGTCACTGCAGGAACAACAACTTAATATAAATAAACTTGAATCAGATATTCAAAAAATGTCAGAAGAAATAAATCAATTAAAAAATAATTAAATATAAATGTCATGAGACGATCATTAATTTATAATTATACAATTAGATTCGTAATTCTAATTTTTGGTTTTGGTAATCTTTATGCTCAATGGTATGAATCAGGTTCTAATCATGTTTATACATTGGACAGGGTAAGCATTGGGCAAGATCTCACAAATGGTGACAGACAAGTGAATATTTATGGCTCCAAAACAAGCGGGTATCAAGTCGGTTCATATATAGTAAGTGAGTTTCCATCAAACAATGGTGCTTTTATCGGAAAAGCAATAGCCCGATTAGGTGATTGTGTTTCGTATACTCATTCTGGGATGGGTGTAGGTATTACCGCTTATACTTCTGATGTGACAAGAATTAGAAACACAAGCACATATGGTTCTTTAATAGGAGGAGGCTCATTCCATGCTAATATTACAGATCCTATTCCATCCGGTTATGAATCAAATGCTTGTTATTATATTTTTGGTGCCAGGGCTATTCTTAATGGGACTATTGAAACATACCCGACAAATGGTGTGGTATCTGCATTTTGGGCAAAGGATTACATACAGGGAACAAAAACATGGGCCGGTTATTTTGATGGAAAAAGTTATTTCAGTGATTCCGTTGGTATAGGAACAAAAAATATTGGGGGTTACCACCTGGCTGTTGGAGGAAAGATCAGGGCCGCAGAAGTAAAAGTGGAAGAATTGCCATGGTCTGACTTCGTATTTGATAATGATTATAGATTAATGAAGCTATCCGATATTGAAAAATATATCATTGAAAATAAAAATCTGCCGGGTATCCCAACCTCACAGGAAATTCAGCAAAACGGTATTAACCTGGGAGAAATGAATGCTAAATTACTTCAAAAGATTGAAGAACTCACCCTTTATATCATTGATCAAAACAAAAGGATCGAAGAACTTGAATCAAGCCTTAGATCGGATAAGGAATCATTCAGGTAACGGTGATCACATAATCATTAATCCATCCTTATGAAAAGGCTAATTTTATTATATTTATTGGCAAACTCTGTTATTGCATTCAGCCAGGAACCACATTATGCCAAGGTCTGGACCCTTGAAGATCCCCTTTCAGGCAATGAAACATACATTGCCAGGGATAGTATTTTCCTCAAACCCGGCTTCAGTTATGCTCCCGGTTCCGGGGAATCGTTTTCAGCCCGGATCAATGAGAGCCTTGTTTTAAGTGTCGATTATTCAAGTGAACCACCGGATCCGGACAGGGAACTGGATTATAACCTGGAAGTGGGGACTACAAACGGTTCATTGAATATTTCCCCTACAGGGGGAGCTACCTACAATATTCCAATAATAACTCCACCGGGAACTGCAGGAATGCAGCCAAATATTTCGATCACTTATAACAGCCAGGGTGGAAACGGATTATTGGGGTATGGGTGGAATATAGCGGGAATTTCATCAATTACCAGGGTCCCCCAAAATTATTATTATGATGAATATATAGTTGATGGGGTAGACTTTCAAGCTGATGATAAGTTTGCATTGGATGGTAACCGGTTAATTTTGATAAGTGGCGACTATGGAGCAAGTGGTTCAATATATTATACATCAAGTGAAGTTTTTTCCAAAATCACTGCAA
>CAZGOR010000291.1:0-5540 GCA_964527875.1 uncultured Bacteroides sp.
ACACACACAAATTTACGAATTTACCAATTTACAAATTCACGATTATTCAATCATTCCAGTATTCCAATCATAAAATATCACTTTAAAAATATAATTAGGTGAATATAATACTCACTTCAACCTTTAACACAAACATATGAAATCAAGAAGATTTGTTGATTATATATTGGCGCGTTTTGTAATACTGGTTATGTCTGTCCTGGTAATTGATGTTTTATGGCAGGTAGCATCCAGGTATATTATGCGGGAGCCAAGTTCATGGACAGACGAACTGGCCGGGTTTCTGTTGATATGGGTTGGATTATTCGGTGCGGCATATGCTACCGGGAAAAAGGATCATCTTGCGATTGATTTATTACCCCGTAAACTTGAGCCATCGAAAAGAAGGTATCTCAATCTGTTCATCAATATCCTGATTGCCCTGTTCGCCTTAATTATCATGGTTATTGGAGGGATTCGTCTTGTTTATATTACCTTCAAACTAAACCAGATATCCTCAGCCCTTGAAATTCCGATCGGATATGTTTATCTGGTTATTCCTATAAGTGGGTTATTCATTATGTTTTACGTGATCAATGAAATATTTACAGGAATTCCGGATGAGGATCAATAAAAAAATTAATAATAACGAGTTATGCAATTAAACTAACGATATTGATAACGAGGAATTTGTAGAGTTCCCGAGTACTCGGGGGCGCAGCTCTACAAAAATTATATGATTCAATTACTTAGCTTTTTCAATTGCATAACGCGTTAATCATAATTTCAAATATGGATTTTTCAGGAATATTAATTCTCGTAGTCAGTTTTGTCATCCTTATTGGGCTGGGTGTTCCGATAGCATACAGCTTAGGTATTTCAGGAACGTTAACAATGCTGGTAAGTATTTTACCTCTGCCGGCTTATACAACCCTTGCCCAGCGTATTGCAACAGCTCTTGACAGCTTTGCCCTGCTGGCAATTCCATTTTTTATCCTTGCAGGACAATTGATGAACAGGGGAGGAATAGCTATCAGGTTGATCGAATTTGCGAAAGTTTTAGTGGGCCGGTTACCCGGTGGCCTTGCATTTGTAAATATCATTGCCAATATGTTATTCGGTGCTATTTCCGGCTCATCAGCAGCTGCAGCATCGGCTATCGGCAGTTTTATGCATCCAAAAATGGTAGAAGAAGGTTATGACGACTCCTTCAGCGCCTCTGTTAATATTACTTCTTCAACAACCGGTTTGGCTATACCCCCCAGTAATATTCTCATCGTTTATTCCCTGGCAAGTGGCGGCGTATCGATAGCGGCATTATTTCTTGCCGGATACATTCCCGGTATTCTTACAGGTTTAATGTTAATGTCAGTAGCTGCTGCATTTGCATATAGAAAAAATTATCCAATTGGTGATAAAATCGGGATTAAAGCCAGCTTTTTCAAATTTCTTGATGCCATTCCAAGCCTTCTTCTTCTGGTTATTGTTATCGGTGGTATTATTGCCGGCATTTTCACTGCAACCGAGGCATCTGCCGTTGCAGTATTATATACACTGATACTTGCATTCATCTATAAGGAGATCAGTATAAAAGATCTCCCGGATGTCATATTACAAACTGTACGTACAACATCCATAGTACTTCTGCTCGTTGGCACATCAATGGGACTTTCGTGGATCATGTCATACGAAAACATCCCCCAGGAAGTCAGTAAGGGTTTACTATCTTTAAGTACCAACAAATTTGTCGTAATGATCCTCATCAATCTGATCCTCCTGTTTGTTGGTATTTTTATGGATATGACCCCTGCTGTACTGATCTTTACACCCATTTTTCTTCCCATCGTCAGCGATATGGGGCTGGACCCAATCCATTTCGGCATCATCATGGTATTGAACTTAAGTGTCGGATTATGTACACCCCCGGTTGGTACAGTACTTTTTGTCGGATGCAGTATAGCCAAAGTGAGGATCGGGAGTGTTATTAAACCTTTGATACCATTTTATATTGCAATGATTGTAGCTTTATTGCTGGTAACTTATTTTCCGGTATTAAGTCTCTGGATACCAAAAATATTTGGTTTTTAAATATTTTTTCTGATGATCACTCAATATTGGTGGATATTTCTGATTCTTTTTATTTCTCTGATGGTCATACTTATCTGGCTTGTCTACAAACTAATCCAATTAAAGCATGCTCAACAGACTCTGAGTGATCATACCCGCGATAATCTTTTCTTCGAGGAAAATCTTCTTTATACCCTTATTGACAACATGCCTGATTTTATTTATATCAAGGATAAAAAAAGCCGTTTCATTATCGCGAATAAAAAGCTTGCTGACGTCCATGGTCTTAAATCAACCAGAATGATGACAGGTAAGACCGATTTTGATTATTATCCCAAAGACCTTGCCAATAAATTTTACTGGAATGAGCAGGAAATTATGGCAACAGGCAAGCCTCTGATCAATCATGAAGAAACCGGCCTTGATGAAAAAGGCAATACGATCTATGTCTCGACTACCAAAATACCTATCAAAAACAAAAAGCGTGAGATCATTGGTATTGTTGGTATAGGCAGGGATATTACCGCAAGGAAGATGGCTGAAGAAAAACTGCTGGAACATGCTGAAGAACTTGAACATGCCAATGCACTTCTTGAAGAAAGACAGGATGAGATATTACAACAGGCAGAAGAACTTTCTGCTCAGGCTGACAGCCTTATTCAGGCCAACCGCGAACTCGATAAACTCTCAATTGTAGCCAGGGAAACCGATAATGTAGTGATCATACTTGATGCTGAAGGCAACTTTGAATGGGTAAATCAGAGTTTTACAAATGTATATGGTTATACTCTTAAACAATTTGTTCAGACCAAAGGTAAAAACATCCTTCAGGCCAGTTTTAATCCATATATTAAAGATATCATGAAAAAATGCACCGGTACAAAAGAAACAATACGTTATCAAAGTGAGGCTGCTAATAAAGACGGGAAGCCTATCTGGATGCAATCAACCCTGACACCAATACTCGATAAACAAAAGAATATCATAAAATATGTTGCAGTGGATTCTGATATCACAGCCCTTAAGAAAGCACAGGAAATGATCAACAATCAGAAAAAAGAAATTGAAAGCCAAAGAGATAAGCTGGAAAAACTAAATGTTACCAAAGACAAATTTTTCTCTATCATAGCACACGACCTGAGAAATCCTTTCCATTCAATTATGGGATTTGCTGACCTGCTTGTAAAGAATTATGCTGAAATTGAGGATCAGACCAAAAAGGAATATATCGGACTGATCTATGAGTCATCCCAATATGCCCATAATCTGCTGGAAAATCTGCTGTATTGGTCACGTGCACAAACCGACAGCATCAAATATGAACCATCTGAAATATTAATATCCCGGATCATTGATGAAAACCTGCATATGCTCCGTGCTTATATTGAAAAGAAAGGTTTGACGGTCACATCAAAAGTCGATTCAAATGCTATTGTATATGCCGACAAAAATATGCTTGATACGGTTGTCAGAAATCTTATCAATAATGCTGTTAAATTTACACCAAGGGGTGGAAAAATAACTATTAAGAGCCAGGATAAAAAGGATTTCCTGGCTATCAGTATTACAGATACCGGTATCGGTATCGAAGCAGAAAATCTGCCTAAACTATTTTATCTTGAAACGTTTCATACAACACCGGGTACTGAAGAAGAAAGCGGAACCGGTCTCGGATTGATCATTTGTAATGAATTTGTTAAAAAACTCGGAGGAGAGATATCTGTCGACAGTAAACCAGGTAAGGGCACAACCTTTACCTTCACATTACCCAAACCTTAAACATATTGTGAGATTTAATCGACGTTATTTATAAATAGGAATTTGTAGAGCTGCGTTGCCGCGCGGCTCTACAAAAAAATATAATCTATGATTCAATTACTTAGTTCTTTCAATCATACAACGCATTAAACCTTAAACTTAATATTATGTATCTTTTAGGACTCGACCTGGGAAGTTCATCAGTCAAGGCCAGCATTGTATCAGCAAACAATGGTGCCACCATCAAATCAGCATTTTATCCCAAACATGAAATGGAGATCGTTGCCCGATCATCAGGCTGGGCCGAACAGGATCCTGAAAACTGGTGGCAAAATATAAAACTTGCTGTCCGTGAAGTGATGGAAAAATCAGAAATAAATCCGGAAAGAATTCTTGCAATTGGTATTTCTTACCAGATGCATGGACTTGTTACCATCGATAAGGATCAGAACATCCTGAGGCCATCCATTATCTGGTGTGACAGCCGGGCTGTAAATATCGGTGAACAGGCATTTAAAAATATAGGTCAGAAAAGATGCCTGCAAGGCCTTCTGAACTCACCGGGAAATTTTACAGCCTCAAAGCTAAGGTGGGTCAGGGAAAACGAACCCGACATTTATGAAAAAACCTTCAAGATCATGCTCCCGGGAGATTTTATTGCGATGAAAATGACCGGAGAGATCAATACAACCATATCAGGGCTTTCGGAAGGAATATTCTGGGATTTCGAAAAACACCAATTGGCTGATTTCCTCTTCGATCATTATGAGATAGATCAATCACTGATCCCGGATATTGTTCCCACATTTTCAGAACAGGGAAGATTACTGCGATCATCAGCAGAGGAGCTGGGATTAAAAGAGGGCACACCGGTCACCTATCGTGCCGGCGACCAGCCTAATAACGCTTTTTCCCTGAATGTGCTGAATCCCGGCGAAATTGCAGCTACCGCCGGCACAAGCGGTGTTGTATACGGAGTAAGCGATGAAATCAGATATGATCCTGAATCGAGGGTTAACACATTTGCACATGTTAATCATGATAAAAACAATCCGCGACTGGGGGTATTACTTTGTATAAACGGCACAGGCATCCTTTACAGCTGGCTGAAACATAACCTGGTGTATACCGATGTCGATTATGATGAGATGAATGACCTTGCCAGTGGTGTACCCATCGGGGCCAAAGGATTAACCATACTGCCATTCGGTAATGGCGCGGAAAGGATGTTGAATAACCGCGATCTGGGATGTCATATTGAGAATCTTAATTTCAATATTCATTCAAATGCTTACGTGATCCGGGCTGCTCAGGAAGGAGTGGTTTTTGCATTTCATTATGGTATGGAGATCATGAAAAACACGGGAATAAAACCCTTAATAATCAGAGCCGGTAACACAAATATGTTTCTCAGCCCGGTATTCCGGGAATCGTTAGCGGGACTGACAGGAGCAGTCATCGAATTATATGATACCGACGGCTCTCAGGGTGCTGCTAAAGGTGCCGGCGTTGGAACCGGTTATTATCCTGATCTTGAAAGTGCTTTCGTGAACCTTAAAAAACTGATGGTTATTGAACCCGATAATACATCCAGGGAAATGTACGAACAGGCATACAAAAACTGGCTCAGTCAGCTTAAACTACACCTGGAATGATTTTATAAAGATTCTCATTCTGGAAAAGTGATAGATGTTAAAGCAATGAATATAGAAGAATGGAAGATTGGAATACTGGAC
>CAZGOR010000292.1:0-2377 GCA_964527875.1 uncultured Bacteroides sp.
AAGCTGAACTCACTTGCTTCCCTGCCTACCCGTAAATCACCCCCTATAATATTGATGATCGATCTTACCTCCTTTTCCGTTCCCGCCAGCGGTTTAAGCTTGTCCCTGTCGACCGGAATCTCCCTCACTTCTGCTATATTAAGATCTTTGGTCAAGGGATCGGACGGGGCAAACGCAAGAAGCCCCTTCCTGGCGCTTATCCTCCTGAAGTCGGCATGATAGGTGAGTGCTGCCGAATACGCGTATGTCACCGGATTATCCATGATCAGATACGGAAGGTTGCCGAAATCATAATTGTTGCCTTCCACCGGACGGGTAAGAAGGATCTCGTAAGGAAGATATGCCAGGATCCCGTCGGGTATGATGATCAGTCTTTTGTTTTCCGGTATCTTATATCGGCCCAGTAAAACATTATAAAGATCAGAGGCTGAGGTGAAATAGTCCGATATACTCAGCTTGGTGATATTGAAATAATCTGTCCTGACAAAATCATAAACAACATCAATATCCCGGTAAAACGAACTGTCAATGATGGTACGGTCATAACTTAACCGGTCTTTGTCGAGTAAAAATGTGATTAACATAGTGTCGGCCAGGACGTATTCAACGATCATTTCATCGTCATCCAGCTTATTCCTTACATTCCTGGCATTCAAAATGCCGGAATGAAACCTGATACTGTAAAAATCAGGGTATCTTTTCCCCAGCTGGCGGATCAGGCCTCTTCTCTGGCCCGAAAGCTCATAGATCTTTTTATTCCAGTTACTGAGTTTGACCGAGTCGGGATCAGTCTTTTCCTGCTCACCGGCAACAAGATTCTTGTATGCGGCCAGCTGCATCCTGAGCTGCCGTTCAAGATTCTGAAGCCCCTCCGGCACATCAGCTGTCTCCAGTGCATTCTGGTCGCGCAGGATAGCCAGCAGGGTGGAGTATTTCATGTTTTCGGCCGTTTCGAAAGCCGTTGCAATGAACCGCTCCTCCCCTGTCTGTTCATACAACTGAAACGAAACCCGGATCAATGAAAGCAAGGTCTCCCTCTCATTCTCCGCAAGATACAACCTGCTCTCTTCTGTCAGCCATTCATTGTGCATCCGGTAGATCACCTCTGTTGCAAGCCGGTAACTTTCAAATGAAGCCTGAAGATATGCATGATGCATGCTGTCCTGTTCAGTATCCCGGGTTAAACATTCCACTACCTGCCCTTTATCTTTCAGTATCCGCAGAAGATACAAGAGATTAGTATTTTCTGTGATGTCTGGATTATCGGCAAATTCTGTTGATCCGAACCGGTCTGAAACAGATATAAGCGCTTTCTGGTAATATTCCAGCGCCCTGAGATAATCATCTGCATCTGAAAAATAACTGCCCATATACCTGTAAGCTTCGGAAGTCAGGTAATGCTTCTCCCCCAGGCTATTTTTCCTGATTTCAAGGGCCATATCGAAGTACTTACCGGCCGATTCAGTCTCTCCGATCCTGATCAAAAAATCACCGTAAGAAAGATAATCATATGCCAGTAACGGATGATCCGGCCCGTAATAACTGGTTCGTTCATCGATCAACTTGTTATAATAAAACCTCGCTTTGTCCTTTTTTCCCATCAGTGAATATGTTGAAGCAAGGTAACGGTAGGATTTAATAACTTGTGAATAATGAAGTTTCTTAGAGAATTCAAGAGATTTCTTGTAATTCATGAGTGCATTTTTGTAATCTCCCACTGCTTTAAGACTATTCGCATAATTATTATAATAACTGGACAGATAAGGATGGGATGATCCATATAATTCAATTGCAACCTGTAAGGCCTGTTGATAATCATGTTGAGCCTCAAGGTAGTTGCCTTCAATATAGTTCAGAGATCCACGGTATGTATATAATAATGGTACCAGATTAAAAGAAGAAAGGCTGTCTTCATTAATATTGTATTCAGATTTATCGAGATAGAATTTAGCCGAGTCATGAGAACCTGTCAGTATGAAATAATTTGCCAGATTTAAATATGAACTGCCCAGGTCAGGAAAATCACTCCCATAGATTTCAATGGAAATTTCAATGCTTTTATGTAAAAAATCAAGTACTTTATCATATTCCCCCTTTCCCCTGCAGATCTGGCTCATGTTCAAATAATACCAGGCTTTTTCAATAACCGGTTCATCCGTTGCCGAATTTATCATATCAAAGCTTCTCTGATAGAAAATGCCGGCGCTGTCAATGTCACCCATAAAAGAATAGACTTTTCCAAGGTAGTTCAGATACCTTGCATTTTTTTGCAGGTCTCCCGGTCCCAATGTTTCCATCGCTAATTGTATATACCGGATGGCCTCCCTTGATTTCCCCTGGCTTGAAAGTATTTTACCCCTGGTATAATGCAATTCGG
>CAZGOR010000292.1:2477-5507 GCA_964527875.1 uncultured Bacteroides sp.
TCCCTTGATTTCCCCTGGCTTGAAAGTATTTTACCCCTGGTATAATGCAATTCGGCAAGTGACTCCTTGTACCCGGGTATATCTTCCTCAAGGAGCTCCTCAACCTTTACCAGGTATTCATTTGCATTTTCATTGTCGGAAATGATCCTGTAATACTCTGCCATCCCGAGCAGGCAATCTACCTCCCCGGATTTGTCGCCCGATTCACGGTAATATTTTAAAGCTTCGCTGTAATAATAAGGGAGGCTGTCATAATCAGACATCTCATAGAGCAGACCGGCACGCTCCATGTATGATTGTGCTTTTACCGAATCAGTCACGGATGGTTGTCCTGACAAACCTGCAACGGCAATCTGGAAAATAAAAATAAGTATGAGAATATTTTTCGGCACGGATACCTGCCCTGAATTGATCAAACTTCCAAAATTAGTAAAAGTATTGATTCATATCAAACACCGATCTTCATGAAAATACTCAAACATGGATAAATCTTATTTAGAATCATTATAAATTTCATTTTCATTATGCTCATTTACAATCATTTGCAAAAAAGGCTGAAAAAAAGTCGGAAAATGATAGGCTATATTTTTCGGTTTTTGCGATTAAGCGGAAACTTTTAATAAAAGCGGATTCCGAAAAGCTAAAACAGAGTAGGAAAAAAAATTTATCAAATTATCATGGAAACTTTTGAAAAATTATTGAACGAGCTTTCAGAAATTAAGTTGAATGTTGAACAGATGAACAAGATCCGCGGTGGTGACGGGCCGACTGATCCGCCAGATGATCCACCTGATCCAAGTGGAGGTAAATGACTGAGAGAAAACATGCTGCATTCTGTCAGCAGCATATTCAATTCCTGGCAGAATGCAGCATTATCTATGAAGCTAAAACCATTAAATCATGGAAGATCTGACAAAGTTTAATCAGGGTATTGAACTGAGTCCCGATGCAAAGAAGCTCATGCTCGGCATGATCCGGAGCATGCAGTCGCTGATGCCATCCGGTCCGGTGTTTATCCCGGAAGATACTTCCGACTACAATTATAGATTCATGCATTTTTATGCACCGGAGGTTTTGAGACTTTCGCAGGAAAATGAAGATATATTTGACGGAATCATGGATCCCGGGATGCTTGAAAAATACATTACCAACACTGATGATCTGAAAGAATTAGGTGACCAGCTGGATCAATTATTGAAAGCCATCAGGAAACACCAGAATCTGTCGGAGTATCTTTCTTACAAGCTTGCCTGTATGATGAAAGAACACATGGAGCTGACAGAGCCGGACATCTGTAAATCACTGGATCATGATTTACCTGAAACAAATGAAGAAACAGCTTCAGAAAGTCCGGTGAAACAGGTTAACGATAATCTTAAAATTGTCTGATCCTTTAATATTTATGGCCATGAAAAGCACAACAACATTAGATCGCAAATATATGAAAACAAAGTATGACTGGTCTTGCAAAACGATACTGATAGCAGAGGATATACACACTAATTTCTTACTGCTTGAGGCCATCATGAAAGGCACGAATGCCAACCTGATCTGGGCAAAAGACGGACGAGAGGCTGTTGAAAAGTGCCTGACTAACGAGCATATTGACCTCGTGTTAATGGATATTCAAATGCCCGTCATGAACGGGATTGAAGCTACCAGGGAGATAAAAAAAATCCGTAAGGATGTCCCGGTTATTGCACAGACTGCTTTTTCAATCTATTATGATGAAGATGAGATAATAGAAGCAGGTTGTTCACAGGTACTCACCAAACCGGTCATGCCTGATTATGTCCTGCAAACAATCAGTAAGTATTTCTGAATAAAAACTGGTAAAAGGAATACATTAATAGTGAGTTTTTAACTGCTGTGAATGAGAGTGAAAGATTACGCGGGGTGGATTTAATATAACAATATTTGAGAGTATTTACAAATATTAAACTAATATTTAATTTCCATTCTTTCAACTTTTCATATTTTATTCTTAGTACCCCTCAAAAATGAGAGTTGACTGATATGTTTAAATTAAGTGAATTTATTCTTAGAAAACATGAAAAAGAAAATATTGATAATTATTCATAAAGCCTATTCAAATTGTTAAAATTTTAATACTTAGAAATCATGAAAAAAATTTTAACTATTTTAATGTTCTTTCTTATGTGTACACATTTATTCGCCCAGCCGGATAATTTTACATGGACTAACCGGCATGATGGTATCAATTATATAAAGTCTGCTCAAGATCAAGGAGAACAAGGTCCTTGTAAAATTTTTGCATCGGTAGCTGCGGTTGAAGCTATGGCTCAGATTTATTTCAATAAAGGTGCAACATTGGATTTATCTGAAAGTCATATTTATTCATCGTGTGGATCTTTATCAGGTGAAGGAGAAGGAGCTGCCACAACTCCAATGTCTTTAGATTTTATTAATGACCATGGTATTGTTAATGAGTATTGTTTTCCTTATCCTGAAGAATATCGTTTTTACCGTGATGATTGTGAGAATATATGCGATAATCCTTACCAATTTGTTACTATCCCGGGTTATGAACAAATTACTACTATTTTCAATGTACAGGACTTAAAGCGCGCAATTATTGATCATGGGCCTATTATAACAGAATTAGGAGGTCAAGTCGGATGCGAATTACATTCTGGAGAAAATTGCAATATTCCACATACTGTACTGATAGTAGGATGGAAATCAACTCCGAATTTTGCATGGCATATTAAGGATAGTTGGCCTGGAGATGAAGGATTTTTTTGGAATGGGTTGAATATTTTTAATTATACACCAGCATTTTATTATGTTAAACCTGTTTCAGGAGGCGAAACTATGGAATGCAGCGGAAGCTACTGCAATCTTTTCAACAGCAGGTTCTATGAAGATAACGACGAGGATGGATTTTATAATTGGGGAATTGATCCAAAACCTAACGGTTGTCCCGGACCAGGTAAGATGGATTATAATGATGATGATGAAACTGTCATTTGTTTAGATGGAAATTATAATCCCCTTCCTGCACCAACA
>CAZGOR010000293.1:0-5479 GCA_964527875.1 uncultured Bacteroides sp.
CCGGTATATGCTATTATATCTGAATAAACTATTTCCCCTGTAAGGGTATAAACATTGACCATAATGTCATCTGAATATGGAATGTCCATCATGATCATGTATTTGCCCGCACCGGGATTGGGGTATATCTTTACCTTGTTTGGTTTATAAGTCTCTGTTGAATTTTCGAGATCTTTGCCATTAAGAACCATCGTACCGGTATTCAAAGGATCAAGCCAGGTTTTAAGATGTTTAAGCGGACTGTCATAATAATCCCAGGAATAATTGAATTTTGTATAATAATCATTCACCGATGATACACAATTTGCTTCACCTCCTGTCAGAAATCCGACTATTAGCTGATCCTGATCAAATAAAGGAGCCCCGGATGATCCCATTTCGGTTGTGGCCAGATCCCACTCTAGAATTCTCCAATGCGAATAAAGAACGTATTCCGGATAGTAGTCTGAGGTATGATAACTTGATTCAGGGGAATTATAATCAAAAGCTATTTTTTTCACGTCACCATGAGGATGGTGAATGGTCACAGTCTGAGATGCCGGTGAGGATTGCCTGTTCCATCCGGCAAGATATATCATGAAACTGTCAGGTGGAGACACACTCAGTTTGACCAGTGAGAAATCCAGACTATCACGATTTAATTTGTCGCCAAGAGTATCACCGGTAGCGATCAGCAAACTGCCGGAAACAGAATGATTGGCAGAACCGTCCGGCCCATCGCACCCGGGACTTTCATAATTAAAAACAAAGACAGATTCATCAGCTTCTTCCTGACTCCCGATACAATGTGCGGCGGTCAGAATATAAGGTTCCGCATCCTGAGCTGTTGTATTGACAAGTACTCCGGTACAGTATTTATTGGCGGTTATATAAATTCTGCAGACCGATCTTTTTATATCCTGCCAATCAAATCCTTCGGGACAATTAATATCAATATTGCATGTATCCGCCATGCCATATCTCCCGTCTTTACCTGGTTTATATGCATAAATAGGTTTATAAGCATGCGCAACCTCGCCCAGGACAAGTTCTCCATATTCAGTTTGTTCCCATGGAATCTCCAGCTGGATATAGATACACTCACCCGGAAGATGAGAAACAGGCAATATACCGGATGCTTTATTATTTAAACAGGTATAAGCACCCAAAACACCTGACCTGTCTTCATTGTAAATAAACAAGCGTGCGTTACCTTCAAGCCGGAATCTGCTGAATATCAAACCCAGGGAATAAGCTCCTTTTGACCTTATCCCTACCTGCCAGATCCTGCATCCATTCCTGTGGTTGGTCCATCGACCGTGATTCTGCGGATTTACCTGTAAGTTAAAATTCTTTGCAAAATAAAGATGTTTCAACCTTCCGTCTTCATAATCGTCTGGTGCCATCAGGAGCTCTTCCAGCGGAGCCGAAACAATATCTATGACCGGAATCGCAGATTTAAGAGAAGCATCGATTTCAAGCGGCATACCACCCCTGGATAGCTGGCCTGATAAAGGAAATACTAAACCTGAAAAAATTATTACGACTATAAATATTCTTAAATAAATCCTTTTTATCACTTTGCTCAATAATTGATACAAGACTCAAATATAGTGAATATCATCATGAAAAAATTTAAGACATTTAAATACATTTGAGTACATTCAAAGCATTTGAGAAATTTTCTTAATCGATATTTAGGTATGATTATTTGGTCACAGTGAACCACAGAGTGATATTGAGAACCACAGAGATCATTTTCTCTGTGAACCTCTTATTCCTCTGTGGCTCTCTGTGACCAGTATATTGTTTTCCTTTTTGATAAAAACAGGAACACTGCATTTTGATCCCGGCTTTTTATTCTTCCAGGATTATTCAATCTTCTAACACGCCCTTAATATTATCGATACATGCATATGCCGGGGTATTGATACCATAAATACTGGTATCAGAGGATTCGAATGAAAAAGCGATCTTTTTCAGGTATCCGAAATCTTCCAGTGGAATCTTTGTCCATGTATTTGAAATATAATCCTCACTGTTATCCTCGGAAGTATAATCAGCCAGGCCAATTGTTACTGTTCCAATTTTGAAGTCTTCTTTATCGAAAGCAGTTAAAATAAGATAAAAGTAATCAGGATCGTTGCCATCATCCCCGCCAAATTTTTTTGCAAACTGATCACCATTTTTCATTGACAGGGCTGCATATGTGCTGTTTGAAACATGCATAAATTCAACCTTTTCCGGGATATCGAATATCATTGTATCCACAACAGAAATGATACAGAAAATTTCGGAATTGGTTGCTCCCGAGCCGGCATAACAGCTGTACTGGTTTTCATATCCGGGAGTTGTTTGATCTGTGTGGTTTGAATATCCAAAACCCATCCAGGATGTTACACCGAAATCCCAATCTGTAAAGGTATTCGGGAAAAAAGCGTTTCCGGCAGTAAATCCGCCGGAGCCATCCGAACCGTTCCAGTAACCTTCGTCAGACAGAGGAAGATCTTCAAAAGTGATATAGTCAATTTCTTCTTCTTCCTTTTGGCATGAATAGTTAAAAATGAAAGAAATTGCAACTATAACTGCAGCTAAAATCAAACGTCTGTTCATGATCTAATTATTAAAGGTTAAACATAATGAATCCGATTGCTTTTACAATCATCATTCACAAGCTTTGAGGAAAGAAGTATGAACTTAAAAAGGATATATATTCGCACTTTTATCCCGAAAGCTATTTATCAAATTGTTCATGGCAGGTCTTCTGACTTACTTCCTCCCGGGACGCCTTCCCATCCACAAGCTGACAGACAGTGGCAGAGTATGTCCCGGGATACATGAAGATTACAGCAGCGGGTACTGTGCAGGATTTTCACCTGCTTCCCTATTATCCCCCATTCGGTTGAATGAGATGAACCATAACCTGAACAAAGATAATAGAAATATTTGCATCTTGGAGGGATCAGGACAATTTATATTAACAGTGTTTTGTTTAAAAATTTTGTTAAAAGCAAAAAAGATTAAGGCTGAGGTTAAGGAAGAAAGATTTCAGATTGAAGATTAACAATAAATGATTTAAGAAGTTCTTACTACTTTTAAAATCTTGAATCGTTAATCATTATTCTTAAATCAATTAAGACTGAGGTAGATGTTCTGATGATAATAATTAGCAATGATTTAAACTTTTTATCAGTCATTTGCTAAATTTGAACGATTGATGCCTGAATGTATATGAACAAATCAGAAGTAAAAAAACGGTTTGAAGAGCTGCGCAAACAGATTGAATCCCACAATTATAAGTACTATGTTCTGTCAAATCCTGAGATCAGTGATTTTGAATATGACCTTTTGATGAATGAATTAATAACACTTGAAAAAAAATACCCGGAGTTTGCTGATGAGAACAGTCCCAGTTGCAGGGTTGGCAATGATATCAACCGTGACTTCGAGCAAATGGCACACAGGTTTCCGATGCTTTCATTGAGTAATACTTATTCTGAAGAAGAGTTAAAGGATTTTAACAACAGGGTACGTAAAACCATAGGCAATGATTTCGAATATGTTGCTGAGCTGAAATATGATGGTGTTGCAATCAGTCTGACATATGAAAATGGTAAAATAAAGCATGCTCTCACACGTGGTGATGGAGAAAAGGGTGATGTTGTAACTGAGAATGTAAAGACGATCCGTAGCATTCCCCTGGTTTTACGTGGTGTGGATCATCCATCGTATTTTGAAATCAGGGGAGAAATTTTCATAACAACGCGTGATTTTGAAAAACTCAATGAACAAAGAAAAACGAAAAACGAAGAACCTTTTGCAAATCCCAGGAATGCGGCATCCGGAACATTAAAAATCCGGAATTCTTCCATTGTTGCCAGACGTCCCCTCGATTGTTTCCTTTATCATGTTATTGGTGATGGATTGCCGTTTGATTCTCATTATGAAAACATGATAAAAGCCCGTGAATGGGGATTTAAAATCCCGGAATACATGCAGAAAGTGGAGGGATTCGGTGAATTGATGGAGTATATAAATTTTTGGGATCATGAAAGAAAAAAATTGCCATTTAATACTGACGGTGTTGTGGTTAAAGTAAATTCTTATTTACAACGTCGCCAGCTGGGTTATACAGCCAAATCACCACGCTGGGCCATTGCTTATAAATTCAGCGCGGAGCAAGTTTCCTCGATGCTTTTATCAATCGATTTCCAGGTAGGACGGACCGGTGCTGTTACACCCGTGGCAAATCTTGAACCTGTTTTTCTTGCAGGAACAACAGTGAAAAGAGCTACCCTTCATAATGCCGACCAGATCAAGCTTCTGGATATACGCCCCGGAGATACCGTATATGTTGAAAAAGGTGGTGAAATCATTCCAAAGATAGTTGGAGTAGATCATTCGAAGAGGCCGAAAGACAGCAAACCATTCATTTTTATGGAAAAATGTCCGGTATGCCATTCTACCCTGATCCGAAGGGAAGGAGAAGCTGCTCATTATTGTCCCAATGAATCCGGATGTCCACCACAGATAAAAGGCAGAATTGAACATTTTATCAGCAGAAGGGCAATGGATATCGGTGCAGCAGAAGCAACCATTGATCTCCTGTTTAAAAAAGGATTGGTCAAAAATATTGCTGATCTTTATTCACTTACGGTTAACCAGGTTATGCACCTCAAAAGATTCGCAGAAAAATCTGCCACGAATTTTATTGAGAGTATCGAATCTTCAAAGGATGTTCCGTTTGAAAGGGTCTTGTATGCGTTGGGAATAAGGTATGTTGGCGAAACAGTTGCCAGAAAGCTAGCCCGTCAACTCAGAAGTCTTGAGAACCTGGCCAATGCCGATTATGAAGAACTTATTGAAATAGATGAGATAGGTGAAAGGATTGCAAACAGCATTATAGAATATTTTCAGAATCCCGAAAATATTGCGATCATCAACCGTCTGAAAGATGCAGGATTAAAATTCAGTATCAGTGAAAAAGAAGAAACCGAACGGAGTGAAAAACTTAAGCATTTAACCATTGTCATTTCCGGCACCTTCCGGAACTATTCAAGGGATGAACTGAAGGGTTTGATCACGCTTCATGGCGGAAAGAACACAAGTTCTGTTACATCATCTACAAATTATCTTCTCGCCGGAGAGAATGCAGGACCAGCAAAGCTTGAAAAAGCCCGTGCCCTGAATATTCCTGTACTGTCGGAAAGCGATTTTATAAAAATGATTTCATAAAATTTTCTAATATTGTATTGTGAAAATTCTTCTCAACTTTCGAAAATCTATCGGGTTATATTCCCTGAAAAGGAAGCTGCGTCTGCTGAGCAGGAAAAGGAATGTTCATAATTTCGATACCGCTAAAAAAGCAGGATTGATCTTTGCATGCGCCAGTGAAGATGATTTTGATTCAATCAAAGATTTCAAAAAATACCTGGAGGAAAAAAACATTAAAACTTCTGCCCTCGGATTTATTGACGATAAGCAAATACCTGACCATCTC
>CAZGOR010000294.1:0-3796 GCA_964527875.1 uncultured Bacteroides sp.
AAAGTGGTAACATCAAAATCAAGTTTGCCGAAGGTTCTTTTAATCAGATCTGGCCTGGATTGTCGGGTACAACTTATATAGGGAGCGAATGAAATCCCGGCAGCTGCTATAGCTGAGGTTTTAATAAAATTTCTTCGGTTAAAGGATAAATCAGACATGATTTTTGGTTTTAGGATATATATTCAATGAATAAATAAAAGTAAGGAATAAAAGGATCATTATCAATATTTTTTTACTACTTAGCTTTTGATGTTAAGTTATACTTGCATCAGAAATAATTATAAAAAATCAATAAACAAAATATTTAAATTATTTTATCATAAATGATTAAAGATTCAAATTACAATTGGAACGTTATAACTATCAGGATACAGATTTTCGCTGACCGAAAGATTCCTGCAAAATAAAAATACAAATTTGTAATCCTGATAATGACTAAATCGTCTTTTTCTGGAGAAATATTATGTAACTTTCCTCAGTAAAAATTTTAAATTTGTTTCTATAAGCATACATATTTAATTTTTACAACAGTGAACTCTCCCATGGATTTTTTCATGAGTCTTTAAATAGTTTCTACAAAAAAAATTCCATATACTTTTAAAAATAAATTCCTTTTTCATATAAAGATATAGGATCATGAAAATATCTGGAATAATTGGCTTGCTATCTCTTTCTGCATTACCTTGCTGGTTACTCTCCCAACAATATTATGAAATAAATGATTTTCCTTCAGCTATTGTCAGCGAATGGGAAGTATCTGCCACATTTGATATGTCAGGTTTAACGAAAGATACTTACCCGCATTTTTTCACAATCTTCGGTGCCCGCTGGGAACACGTGACTCCCGATAGTACGGGATGGATTAATATTTCACGACGCCGTGGAATAAATACGTCAGCTTACGGTGCTTTTGGCCGCACTTTTTTTATTTCTGATATTGATACCCAATATAAGATCATCGTTGAATACAGTGAAGAAATAATCCTGTTTTTAAACGGAAAGTTCATTCAACAAAACAGGATTAACAAAGAAAACGCACATGGATTAATTGAAATAGAGCTAACAGTAAAAAAAGGATTGAATGAACTGTTTGTTTTTATTATAAGCAAGTCATCCAACTGGAGATTCAGGGTCTCCTCTTTTCCAATGATGAGATCCCATGATGTAGATCATACGCTTACATATATATTATATGAAACAAAGAGTGATTTTCTTACACCGGGATCAGTTCAGTATGATCCACTGAATGAACTTTTCTATGTCACCAGCTATGATTATATGTATTACACGAAAGGCAGTCCCTCGGGCTATGTAACAAAAATTAACAGCAATACAAAGATTCTCGATCATAAATGGATCAGGGGACTTTTCGCTCCTACCGGGATGTGTCTTTATAAAAACAAACTATATATCATAGTTAGAAATGGTGTAATTGTTTTCGATACCAAAAAGGGTCATTACATCACCCAATACGATATTTTTAACACAGAATTCCTGAATGACATTACTGTTGATTCATTTGGAAGGATTTATATTTCCGATACATCAAATGATCCATCGAGACCGGATATTTACATCCTGGAAAATGATGAAGTGCAGCCCTGGTATCAATCAGATCAGGTATCTGGTATCAACAGCATACATGTATATAAAGGAAAATTGTTAATAGGCAACAATAGTGAAGGCCTGCTTCAAGCTATTGATCTGAAAGATAAACACATTACAACTATATGCAGTCTGGGAGCCAGTGTTATATATGGAATAAAGGTAGACAACAATGGAAATTACCTCGTTTCACATTGGGAAGGAAAGATTTTCAGAATCACTCCGCTAGGCGACATTACTGAAATTTTCGATACCCGTCTTGAAGGCTACAATGCTGCGGATTTTGAGTTCAGCAAAGAATCCAACACCCTTTATATACCAACATTCCTGGGAGATAAGGTAACAGTTTTGAAATTGAATTATTGAAAAAATAATAAAGAATGGATAATTTGGCCCAATACTATAACAACAGAATTAAAGAATTTTCAAATCAGGTCACAGATATACAAAAAAAAATCAATCTTATTTCTATTCTGCGATTAATTACTTTTGTTACAGGCATCACGCTTGCCATAGTTGTTTACCGGATTAATCCCTGGCTTACCGGTATCACTTTAATTCTCTTCAGCATCGGATTCTTGTCTCTTGTCCGGATTTTTACGAAATTAATTGAACAAAGAAATTTCTTGCGTAATATGATAACGGTCAATAAGGATGAATTAATGAGGTATAACGGAGATATACGGGAATTTGATCGGGGAATAGAATTTCTATATGATAATCATCCATATGCTGCCGACCTTGATATATTCGGACAAGGATCAATTTTTCAGATCCTAAACAGAACATCTACAAACCAGGGCAAGGTAAAACTTTCGGACTGGCTTTTATCCGGAGCTGATGATAAGGAGATACTCTTAAGGCAAGGTGCTGCCAGTGAACTAAAAGAAAAAACAGAATGGAGACATGAATTTCAGGCATATGGCATGAATCTATCTGAAACAGGTCAGGAATTTGAAGAAATAAAAATTTGGCTTGAAGAAACATCCCATTTCAATAACAATTTTTTCTATAAGACAATCATATATGTTTTGCCATCAATAACAATCATACTGCTGGTTTTGTCTTTTTTATATATACCTTTCAATTTCTTTTTCTTTCTGGTCATTATCCAGTTTGGAATAACAGGGATCAATCTGAAGAAAATAAACCGGCAACACAGGGTGATGACGAAAAAATTTCATGTTTTTTCCAGTTACAGCAAGTTATTCAGCCTGATTGAAGAGGAAATTTTCAATTCAGAAAAATTAAGTTCATTGCAAAAACAACTTATTTCAGGGAATGAAAGAACCAGCAAAAACATCAGGTTGTTTGCCCGCCTGGTAGATAATTTTGACCGAAGGTTGAATATGATCATTGGAGTTTTGCTGAACGGTTTATTTCTATGGGATATACACTGTGTTATCCGTCTCGAAGCATGGCGTGATCTTCACCGGAAATATCTGCTTAAATGGTTAAAAGTTATTGCTGAGTTTGATGCACTGATCAGTTTTGGAGGATATTGGTTCAATAATCAGGATTACACATTGCCTGTTTTAAAACAGGGAAAGTTTGCATTCAGATCAAAACAAATATCTCATCCGCTCATAAAAAAATCTGAACGGATATACAATGATTTTATGATCGGGGAACCGGGACATGTCATGCTCATCACCGGATCAAACATGGCAGGCAAAAGTACCTTTTTGAGAAGTATCGGTGTAAACATTGTACTGGGAATGGCTGGTGCACCGGTATGTGCCGGATATCTTGAATTTACATCAATTCATGTTTTCACAAGCATGCGGATCGGTGATTCTATCTTCCATAAGGAATCCACCTTTTATGCCGAACTTAAAAGACTGAAGAATATCATTGATCATTTTGAAGCAGGGGATAAGGCACTTGTTTTATTGGATGAGATCCTGAAAGGGACCAATTCAAAAGATAAGCATTATGGATCCGAGATCTTTATCCGGCAACTAATCGGTTATGATGCCAATGCACTTGTCGCTACTCATGATCTTGACCTTTGCCGGCTGGAAAATGAATTACAAGGCCATGTGGAGAATTATAGTTTTGAAGTGTACATCAAAAACGGGCAATTTCATTTCGACTATATACTCCGGAGAGGCGTTTGTAAAACTATGAATGCGACGGAACTGATGAAACAGATGGGTATCTCTGTTGAAAGGAATAATTATAATCATAA
>CAZGOR010000294.1:3806-5478 GCA_964527875.1 uncultured Bacteroides sp.
ATAAAACTGATTATTAACAATTATAGGGTATAGCAATATTTTTATTAAACAAAAAGATTACAATACATTTAGTTATTCCAGATTTTCATTGTAACAGACATATCAATTCAACTTTTTACAATCATTTTATATGCAGTTCATTAAAGTATTGTCTCTTTAGTTTACTAATCTGACCGTTCAACAATTTAACAATTTAACAGTTTAACAATTAATTCAAAATAAAATGAAAAAACTTCAATTTCTCATTTCATCGATGATCCTGGCAACAACCTGCAACATTTATTCCCAGATCGATGCAAGAATGTTTAGATATCCTGGTATTTCTGAAACACATATCACATTTACTTATGCGGGTGATATCTGGATCGTTGAAAAGACAGGTGGGCTTGCTCACAAACTCAGCTCACCCAAGGGTGAGGAAGAGTATGCCAAATTCTCCCCCGATGGTTCTAAAATTGCATTCACCGGTAATTATGATGGTAACCAGGATGTTTATATTATAAATACATTCGGAGGTTATCCTGAAAGACTCACTTACCATCCTAATATGGACAGGGTCATTGGCTGGCATCCGGATGGAGAGAAAGTACTGTTTTCTTCCTCCCGTGAAAGTGGAACACAAAGATACTCCCAATTTTATGTAATGGCATCAAGTCAACCAATTCCTGAAAAACTCCCAATTCCTTACGGTGAAACAGGCACCTATTCCCCTGATGGAAAAATGTTTGCCTATAATCCTTCTGCCAGCGAAATGCTTAACTGGAAAAGATACCGCGGGGGACGTGCCGGGGACATCTGGCTTTTCAACCTGCAGACGCTGGATGCTGAAAACATAACGGACAATGAAGCCGTAGATGGTTATCCGATGTGGCATAATAATATTTTGTATTTTCTGTCCAACCGCGGACAGGAAAACAGGCAGAATATCTGGGCCTATGACCTGAAGACAAAATCAGCAAGACAGATCACCCACTTTGAAGAATTTGATATTCATTTTCCCTCCGCAGGCCCTTCCGATATCGTATTCAATGCCGGTAGTAATCTGTACGTGCTTAACCTTGATACAGAAGAAGTGAAAAAAATTAATATTGAAGCTGTTACTGATCTCTCTACATTAAAACCACATTTGATCAATGTGAGTAAAAACATTGAGAATTTTCATCTTTCACCCGATGGTAAAAGGGCTGTGTTTGAGGCACGTGGTGAACTTTTTAGTTTGCCGGCTGAACATGGTTATATTCTTAATCTGACCCGCTCATCAGGTGTCAGGGAAATGTGCCCGGTATGGTCTCCAGATGGAAAAAACATTGCCTTCTGGAGTGACGAAAGCGGTGAATATGAATTGACAATTATTCCATCAGATGGTTCGGGCAAACCCCAGAAACTTACCAGCCTGGGAAATGGCTTCAGGTATAATCCATTCTGGTCGCCAGACAGTAAAAAGATTGCTTTCCTCGATGAGAAGCAGGTTATTTATATATATGATCTGGATAGTAAAAAACTTATCAAAGTTGATAAATGTCCATGGATGGCCCATTTCGAAATGCAAAATTTTCAGCTGAACTGGTCGCATGATAACAACTGGCTTACCTATGAAAAAGAAATTGAAAACTATAACACTGCTATATACCTGTTCAATCTGAAAGAAAATAAAAGCTATCAGGTAACATCC
>CAZGOR010000295.1:0-5448 GCA_964527875.1 uncultured Bacteroides sp.
TGAACAAGTTCTGCCGATTGCCAATCGGCAGTAAGTATTAATGATGAGCGAATCAGAAAAGTCCGGTTGCCAACCGGACTTTTCTGTTGCATCTCATTCATTCATCAGTCCGGATGACATCCGGACCAACTTTATTGGATTTAAATTTAGAAGAAATGGTATGGAAGTATGCATGTTCCCATGTGGCCCTCCATTGAACTATGTGTTCTAGGCGCACCAGTAACGAACGGCACATTCGAGCGGGTGATTAATCATGCACATTACACTAACTCACACTCACCGGGAACCAGGAACAAGCAACCAGCAACCAATTTATTCATACCTCAACGTCTCAACAGGATTCTGCCGTGCAGCTTTCCAGGTTTGCCAGCTGATGGTCAGAAGGGCAATGACCAGTGTGGCCAGGCCGGCAATGGCAAAAATCCACCAGGCTATGTTGGTCCGGTAGTCAAAATCCTGCAGCCAGCGGTTCATGATATACCATGCTGCCGGACAGGCAAGGATAAAAGAGATGATAACCCATTTGAGAATATCACGGTTCAAAAGCAGCACAACTTTCCATGCAGATGCTCCGGTAGCTTTCCTTATCCCGACTTCCTTGAGCCTTCTGGCAACCAGCAGGCTGCTGATGCCCAGAAGTCCCAGGCAGGAAAGGAAAATGGCGATGACAGCTGCATAAGCTGTGATCCTGCTCCAGCGGTCTTCATTATTGTATTGTTCATCTAGATTATCAGACAGGAAGGAATAATCAATTGTATACTCCGGCACAACTTCATCCCAGGCCTTCTTAATCTGTTCCAGTGCAGCAGGGATGTCCTGTCCGTCAATCCTGACAAATACTGCCCATATACTGTTAAATGGAAAAATGATTAACATCACCGGCATGATCTCATCCTGCATGGAATCGAAATGAAAATCCTGTACAACTCCGATGATGGTTACCTCTATTTCAAAGGCTTCAATATTGATAATTTCACCAACAGGTGATTCAAGACCAAACGCTCTCACAAAAGTTTCGTTCACAATGACATTTTGATTGTCTTCTATAGGTTCGTTTGCTTCGAAATTTCTTCCGTCAAGTAGTTCCATTCCAAAAGTCTTAAGATAATCATGATCAATACGAAGAAAGCGGGTATTAACCAGATCCCCTTTGAAGTTTTTGATATCAATAGAACTGCTTCCTGATATAAAATTCCGGTCACTCATGGAAACATCCACAATATGTGAATATTGGAGGAGCCTGTCTTTCAGGGTCAATACTTTTTGATAAGGAAAATCGACATTTAACACAACGATATTTTCTTTTTTAAATCCCACATTCTTTTCCAGCATATAATGCAGCTGCTTTATGATTACTCCACTGCATATGAGCAAAATAATGGTGATCATGTATTGAAGGATTACAAAATACCTGGCAAAACGATGACGTTTCAGTGTAAGTGGTTCTCTCCGTAGGAACTTTAAAGGTTGGTTTTTTCTAAGAATAAAAGTACTCACATAAATGCTGGTGGCAAAGACAATGAACAGGAGTAAAAGGATCAGGAAGATAAAGTTTTCCCAATCACGGTAAAGGGTGAAGGTCAGATCCATATCTGACAGCCGGTTAAAGACCGGTAACAACTGTTCTGCCAGGATCATACCAAGAAAAAGTGAAATAAAGGTCAGGATAAAAGATTCACTGACGAAATGGCGGATGATCTGTCCCCTTTGTGCGCCGACAACATTCATCATACCCAGGTCTTTCATCCGGTTCATGGTGGAGGCAATTGTCAGCATGACATAATTAAAGCAGGCAATCAGCAGGATCAGTACGGCAATACTGGATAAAATATAAATGATCCGCATGTTACTGGTTATCTCATAACAGCCCGGGAAATCAGCGGAGTGAAGATATAATTCATCAAGAGGTTGCAGAAGATATTTGAAATTGTTTTCACTATCCGCAAGATATCCAAAGTGGACCAGCTGGTCAATTCGTTCCCCGTGATAGGTCTCTTTTAATGTCTGGGCAGTTTCCTCGACTTTCTCTGCATCGGTTTCAGGGTTGAGTAAAACATAAATTGATGTATTCCCGAATGCGTTATTACATTGCGGGTAGTAACGGCAATTTGCATAAGGTACGAGAACAGTCCAGCGAAAGGAATTATTTTCTGGAGGATCTTCCAGAACTGCTGTTATGATAAAATCATTCGGTGCAGGTTGCGGAAACAGGATGCTTTTTCCAATGATCCGGTCATAGTTATTAATTGAATCACCGAAAAATTTATCTGCAACGGTTTTTGTAAGCACCACACTTTGGGGATGCTTCAGGGGACTTATACGATCACCGGCCAATATATGGAAGGTGAATATATCGAAGAAAGAAGAATCAGTGAAGCCTATGGTCTCATTAAACAATTCTTCTCCACTGCCGATCCATGCCATGGTAGAACGCAATCCGCAACTTTTTTCCACCCCGGGTATTTTTTCTGCGAATCCATTGGATATTCCGTAGGGAAGGAAAGGTGAAAACCTTTTATCTCCGGTGGCTTCAATATAACTGTAATAAATCCGGTAAATATTTTGCTTGTTCTCATGGAAATCATTATAGCTCAGTTCCATTTTGGTATACATATAGATCAGGATACAGCAGGCAATCCCGAATCCAAGTCCGAGTATATTGATCAGTGATCTGTATTTTTGTTTGATAAGATTCCTCAAGGCTAGTTTCAGATAATTCCAGAGCATGGTCATAAATGTATAATTAACGAATAACAAGTTGTGCGATAAAGTCTACGATATTAATAATTAAGAGTTTATAAAGATGCGTCATGGCATGTCTCTATAAAAAATTCTGTAATTTCATTACTTAGCAAATTTAATCGCACAAAACATTAATGATTATTATACGAATATGATGCCATATCTGGATTCATCAATATAAAAATCTGAAATACAGCAAGATATGTAAAAATAATATTTGAATGTTAATAATTAATTGTTCATTTTCTTAACAGTATATGTTAAGAAAATGAACAGTTTTATTAATTTTATTTTCTATGAAACAGGCTGGCATTCTCATTGTAGACGACAATGTACAGATACTGAATTCACTCAAACTGCTGTTGAGTGAAGAATTCAGAAAAATTGATACCATAAAGGATCCAAACCGGATACCTGAAAGGATATGGCGTGAAAATTATGATATCATCTTGCTGGATATGAATTTTGCTATTGGCAGTACTTCAGGAAATGAGGGACTTTTCTGGATGGATGAGATCCGCAGATCAGATCCGTACGCGGTCATTATTTTGATCACAGCATATGGTGATATTGAACTGGCTGTTAAAGCCATAAAACTTGGGGCGACCGATTTCATCACCAAACCGTGGGACCCTGATAAACTCCTTCTCACACTTAAAAATGCGTATGAACTGCGGAAATCGAGACAACAGGTAAAAGATCTTGAAAATAAACAGAAACAGCTTACACGGGATATAGACAGAGAATTTAAAATGTTCGTGGGTTCATCGGAGGTTATGAACGGCTTAATGAGTACCATTCAAAAGGTGGCACAAACCGATGCTAATGTACTAATTCTGGGCGAAAACGGGACAGGCAAGGAATTAATTGCCAGGGAGATACACAAACAATCTGAACGAAGGGATAATATTTTTGTTGGTGTGGATGTAGCCACCCTGAGTGAGTCTTTGTTCGAGAGTGAGATGTTCGGTCATGTCAAAGGAGCTTTTACGGATGCACGGGAAGACAGGGCCGGGCGTTTTGAAATTGCCCATCAGGGTACTTTATTCCTGGATGAGATCGGTAACTTGCCACTGTCTTTACAGCCAAAGCTTCTCCAGGTCATTCAAAACCGGGAAGTGATCCGTGTAGGTTCCAGCAAACCTATCCCTGTTGACATCAGGTTAATATCAGCCACCAACAAGCCGGTCATTCAGATGGTATCTGATGGTAACTTCCGGGAAGATCTTTATTACAGATTGAATACAATTTCAATAGAAGTCCCTCCCTTGCGGGAGCGTCATGAAGATATCCCGGGACTGGCAGAATTCTTCCTGAAAGAATTTTCCAGGAAGTATAATAAACAAAATCTCAGGCTTACGGATAAAGCCTTTGATAAACTTACAATGTATCCATGGCCCGGAAACATCAGGGAATTAAAGCATACAATGGAAAAAGCGGTAATCCTCTCTGATCAATCGAGGATCAGGCCGGAAAATCTAAACCTGACTATTCATCAGCAGGAGCAATATTTGGAGTCATATAAACTTTCTGATGTGGAAAGAAAAACAATAATTGAAGTATTGGACAAGTGCGCAGGAAATTATTCCGAAGCCGCCAGGATACTTGATATCTCACGTACTACATTATATGTTAAACTGAAAAAATATGGGATTTAATCGTTTTTATTTGTCAGTCATCATTCATGTGGTTTTAATAACCATTTGCAGTTTCACATTCTTTTATTTCCTGACAGTAACAAACCAGCCAACCACGGCTGCTGGTACAGGGATCATTGCTGTTCTGGTCATGTTCAGATTTATCTATTATGTAAACCGTACAAACAGGATGCTGGGTGATTTCTTTATATACATGAAAGAAAAGGATCCTTCACTTATATATACCCGGAAATATACTGACAGGAATTTTAAAGGATTGAGCCAGAAAATGGGGTTTCTGATCCGGGAATTCAAAGAAAACCGGCTGGAAAAAGAGGTCCAGGCAAGATATCTGCAAACCATTGTGGATAATGTTAGCACGGGGATCATTAGTTTTGATCAATCCGGATATGTTCACCTGCTGAATAATGCTGCACGTGAACTATTGAATATCAGACAACTGAATATGATCGACGAACTTAATCATTGTTACCCTGAATTGGGTTCAAGGGTCAGGCTTCTGAAACCCCGAGACCAGATGACTGAAAAGATTGTTACAAAAGAAAAATTCCATCATCTATCGATCAATGCTGCTGTCATCAGGATGAAAGGTATTCAAAACCATATTATCACCCTGAATGATATCAAATACCAGATGGAAGAACAGGAAATTGAATCCTGGAAAAAACTGATCCGTGTTATAAACCATGAGATCCTGAATTCTATCACTCCTATCATTACGCTGACAACTGCCATAAAAAAGAGGCTTCGGAGAAAACAGGACAAACAAACCATGAAGGATGTTAATAAGAAAGATATTAATTACGCACTTGCCAGTACGGATATTATTGAGGAAAGAAGCAAGGGGCTTATTAATTTTATTGACCGGTACAGGAAACTAACCAAACTGGCCCCGTTGCAGTTATCTTCAGTAGATATTAAAGAATTATTTCAGAAGATTCAACTTCTGTTTAAAGAAGAGCCCGGAATGAAAGGGGTTACATTTAAAGTCGATTGTCAGGGAACCGGTATTCTCATGGCAGACCCGAAAATGTTGGAGCAGGTGATG
>CAZGOR010000296.1:0-5422 GCA_964527875.1 uncultured Bacteroides sp.
ATTGTTTGTTACATCTACAGGGGAGGTAAGCCTTTCGAATTATTTGGGAGAGAATTGTTTGATTAAATCAGAGGATTAGTTCTAAAACCACACCCAATTTTTTATACTCATTTAGTCCGGATTGTTTTGACGACTTACATCCTTTGTACTTTCTCAGAATATTTTCATTAGATATATGAAATACCGTATCATACGTAATATATGTCCCGAAAACGGAATCATTCCTGATTACAACAGGCACTTCTTCCCCTGTTTCAGGGATATATACAATATTATCCCGCAGGATGAATTCATTACTGGTGTCAATCCCGGATTGTTGAGCGCTGTTATCTAATGAATGTTGTTCTCTGATTAGGTAATTTTCGAGGACAAAGAAAGAGCTATCCTCAATTTCCATATATTCGCCAATGTAACGTGCCGGAAATTAAACAAGGTCCTTTTTACCAGCTGGCTGGGGACTGTTGAAGAGTACTGTTAGACTGCAGCTACATATAATCATAAAAGAGATGAGCAGAAATAATATTATTAATCTCATGAGTTGTTATTTTGATATGAAAGTTACATATAATTAATTGATAAAAACCAGGTCATAAAACTGTTTCTGAATGCCGCAATAGTAGCAGTGGTGGCACGCTGCGCTGTCGCAATGGTTTCTATGAAATAATAGTGATAGACTAAGGCTAAGGGGAGCAGCCGATAAAGCTGCAATCTAACCGGAGGAAGTCCGGTCATACCAATTGCCCATGTCGGGCATGTAGCGATACCACAGCCCGGGGCAGGTAACCAACCGGGATATGTGTGGTGTAAACGGCCTGTCCGCCGGGATATAATGAGCATCGAATGATTCTTAAGAGCCCGCTCGTCTGCCGAAATGAAATGAAAAGAACCCTTTTAATGTGATATGAGACGACAGGGAATCATGATAGTGCTCAGTTTTCGGACCGGATATTATATTCATAGTGGAATATACTAAGCCGGTAAAACTGAATGATCAGAAGATTATTATTTTTTTGGGGATACGAATGATTTATTATAACTTGTGTTAATATTAGTCAGAGATAATAAAAAACGGCTAAACAAATAATGAATCATACACTCATTTTTATTTTCTGATCACCTCCCAAAATATCTAACCTAAAAAGAAAGGATAAAAAAATGGATCTACAAGAATGTATCAAATTTGCAAGTGAAAATCCTGTATGTTTTCTTGCAACATCAGAGGGAGACCAGCCAAGGGTCAGAGCACTTTTGATGTGGTTTGCCAACGAGAATGGATTCTATTTCGCTACCATGTCTCCAAAACAAGTCTTTAAACAATTGAAGAGCAATCTTAAAGTGGAATTATGTTTTTACAACAATGCGGCTGATTTAAAAGATGCAAAGATGATGAGGGTTACTGGTGTAGTTGATATTCTTGAGGATGAAGAGCTTAAGAATAAAATTCTGAAGGATCGGGCATTTCTTGCAGATTTGGCTGGAAGACCACTGGATGATATTACCGAAGTCTTTCGTATTAATAGGGGGGAAGCGTATTTCTGGACAATGGCTGACATTTTAAAAGAACCGGAACTGGAAAGAATTAAATTCTGACAAAACATGACCGGTCATCCATATAATAACGCTTTCTACCGGTTTAAAATAGGTCGGTTTGACTGTTTTTCTGTTAGTGATGGCAGTTATGATTATGATCCTATGCACCTCCTGACGGATATGCCCGGGGAGCGGGTTGAACAAATTCTGAGAGATCACAACTTACGAACGGATAAGTTGATATCCCCCTATACATTCCTTTTTGTCGATACTGGTGACCATAAAATTCTTGTTGATATGGGGGCAGGTAAGCTGGGACCCAATACGGGAAAACTGGTCGGTAATCTTAAAGCAGCCTGTATTCGGCCGGAAGATATTGATACGATATTTATCACCCATGCACATCCCGATCATATTGGCGGAACACTGGATGATCAAGGCAGGCCCAATTATCCCAATGCCCGCTATTTTATGTGGAAGGATGAATGGGATTTCTGGTTCTCTGATGAAGCATCCGGGAAAGTCACCGAACATCTTTCCCAACTTCTTCCCACTGAAGTTTTCATGAAAATAGCCCGGGGACAACTCGGACCTGTTAAGGACCGTATAGAACTGATCACAGAAGAATCTGAAATATTGCAGGGTATCCGTGTCCACTTTACTCCGGGGCATACACCGGGACATATGGTAGTGTCGTTCTCTTCTGAAGGCGAGGAATTATTTAATGTCGGCGACGCCATGCTTTTTCCGTTTCTGATAGAGCGGCCTGATTTGCGCCCAATCGTTGATATCGCACCTGATATGGCAGATGCCAGCAAACGCCGGCTCTGTGACCTTTTAGCCGAAAAGAAAACATGGGTGCTTGCTCAGCATTTTCACCCATTCCCCAGCCTCGGGCATATTGTGAAGAAAGGGGAAGGGTGGCAATGGCAGCCGGTTGAGCTTTAATGATTTGATATCTTTTTTTAAATGTTCACCGGGTGACTGCCAATCACCCGGTGAGTAAAAACTCGAAGTCAACCGGTGAGTGATATTATTTTAATCCCACTTTCTCTAATATCAGTGAGAATCTCGGATCACTGCGAAGATTATCCAATCCCTCATCTGTCAGAAGAAGAAAAATCGTATCAGAACGTATCTCCAGGACTTTTTCCAGCCATTCAAATGCTTTATCCTTTTCACCCAGCCAAGCATGGCATACTGCCCGATAAAATGGTTGCCAGTAAATTTGCTTATGGTAATCCAATCCTTCATCAGTCAGCCAGTGCAGGAATCCTTCAATACCTGATTTTGAATAAATATCCCCGATAACCGGCACATAGTGTTCTGTTAAAGGATCTTTTGACAGCAGGTTCTGATATTCCACTACAGCTTCTGCATTTAGCCTTTTATGGAGATAAGCAAAAGATAAAAAAGTATAGGCCACAGGCACGTCGTCATCAATTAACAGTGTTTTCCGGAACTGTTTAATGGCATCATCATATTGCCGTAATGCATACAGAGAGATTGCATTAAAATTATTGGGAACCAGGGATAATGGATCCAGCTCCCGTGCACGTTCAGCGTGTTCTAAAGCATTTTTCAGTTTTCCTAAAGCCAGAAGATGTAATGCATACCACAGGTGAGTTTTCGGCAGGTTGGGATTAAGTTCAAGTGCTCTTTTGTAATTTATGTCGGCATCCTGCCATTTCCATTCATACAATCCGGATATAAAAGCCAAAGAAGTATATGTATCTGCAAGTTTATCATCAATTTCAAGGGACATTAATAAGATTTCCTTTGCTTTTGGCTTGGTTTCTTTCGGTAATGTATATCCCCAATGAGCCAGAATGATATATGCATCGGCTAATCCTGTATAGGCCAACGCATAATCTAGATCAGTCTCGATTGCTTTTTCAAAGTATTCAATGCTTCTTAACAATCCCTCTCTTGTCCTTTTATTCCAGTGATAAAGTCCTTTTAGATAGGTTTTATAAGCTTCCAGGTTCTGTGTCTTGATTTTAAAAACCTTTTTTCTCTCTTCTTCAAACAGCTGTATTTTCAACTTTTCTACAATGGCCAGTGATATCTCATCCTGTATTTCGAATATGTCTTTCATTTCACGGTCATATCTCTCTGACCATAAGTGGGCTCCGTCTGATACCCTGATGAGCTGTGAAGTGATACGAAGCTTATCACCCGATTTTCTCAGGCTACCCTCCAGGATTGTTTCCACATTCAGTTCTTTACCGATACTGCGGACATCCTCGTATTTATCTTTGTAAGCAAAAGATGTGGTACGTGCAATGACTTTCAGGCTTTCAATATGCGTTAATGCATTGATGATCTCTTCAGTTATTCCGTCACAAAAATATTCCTGGTCTTTCCCCGGGCTCATATCCTGAAATGGCAGTACAATGATTGATTTTTGGAACTGAACCGCGAGAGGGGAAAATGAGGTGTCTTCAATTATAGTGCTATCTGTAAATTTTACTTCACTTTCAATTTTAGCCGTAAAGGTTTCAATATTCTTGTCTTTTAAATACCAGTCAATAATAGTTCCAAGGTCCATCAGTGCCGTCCTGACCTGGCGTGGTTCATATTCTTTGGGATGGGCACCAAAGGTCGATAAACTGTTCAAGTTGATCATCGGGGTGATGATGTGCAAAGGCACTATCTTTTCTTTGTTCAGTTTATCAATGATACCTTTAAGAGGCTCATTCCCGCGTGGCCTTTTCAATGCACATTCACAGAGATCCGTAACAATGACTTCCAGGCATCTCCTTGCATAGATCAATATCATATTTTCATCATCTGTCCCGACCAATCGTTCCAGTTCCTTCTCAAGACCAGGGTATTGGCCTTTTAATGACTCAAAAACCTCTTTAAGTTCCGTTATTTCTGCCGACCAGATTGTCATAGGAAAAGCTATTTTTCAATACCAGCCTACTCATCCGGGTTGAAATGGTACGGATTTGTTAGCCCTTTCAGGTAACTGGTCCTGTTAGTTTCAATTGATTGTATAAAAGTAAGTGAAATTAATTATATATTAAAGTTAGATTGTGGATACAAGGCAGGACCTTATTGTTTCATTGGTCTCAATTATTGGAGTTGTTGCAAGGGTAACAATTGTCGTAATTGTTGCAATAGTAACAGGATCGCAATTGTCACAAAAGTAGAAGACTAAGGCTAAGAAATACTAGTTCTCGGTTCTTGGTTTGTGTGGGATTAGGGAGAATGGTGTGATATAAGTTCTGCCGAATGTTATTCGGCAGTTGTAACCAGGTTGGGTGATGCAGAATAGTCCCTTAATTTATTTTACACAGATTTGATATACAGAGAAATATTCAATGATCGTTAATATATAATTTTTAATTGAGGTAATCATCAAGTGCATATGTCATCCTCAGAAGAATTACATCTTGTTCGTGAGGTGTTAAACTGCTTAAAGGACTTGAAGGATCATTCACTGCTTGAAATTTAGAGAGTTTAGTAGATTGTTTAAATCTACAAGGAGCTGCAATTAATGTGATGATTCTTGTTCCTTTTGTTTCTGCATTTTCCAAAATTACAGGTAATTCATTGCTCTGAATAAAGTCGGAAGCGAGGAAGTCGCTTGAAACAACTAAAATGGCAATGTATGATTCATTTAATGCCTTTTCAATCTCCTTTTTCCAATTGTCTCCAGCTTTGATTCTTCTATCACTCCAAAAATCAAATTCCAATCCTTCATACTGCATTGTCTTTAAAAAAGTTTCTATCCTTTCTCTTACGTTGTCATTTTTATGAGAATAACTAATGAAAATCTTTTTTTTCCCTGTTGAGGTTTTTATTTCATTATTATTTGCTTTCTCAAGTTTAAATTTTTTGGTCTGAGATCTAATTTCTCTTAGGTTTTGAATAGAATTTCCTT
>CAZGOR010000297.1:0-5418 GCA_964527875.1 uncultured Bacteroides sp.
TGATATGATCCGTTGCAGGATTGGGATATAGACTGACAGTCATTAGGTTGGGAGAAGTTATGGTTGAAATACTTTGTGAGATATCTATAACTGCAGAAGTGGTTGCAGTAATTTCAGGTCTTTCTGCCAGGGTGGCGGTAAGGTTCAGTTTACCCGATTCAGTACTGCTAAGCACATTTTTCTCATCAACGAATACTCCGGATATATTGCTTGTCCAGTTCAACGTTTTACCGGATTGCTTTCTCCCCTGATGGTAAACAAACACTTCCAGCTGATAGGATGAAGATTTGATTGTATCCGGCAGATTTTTAATAATGATCATATCGGTAACACCTGAAATGGTATGATCGGGTTCAACGTCAAAAGCGCCGGTTATTTCAGTGGAAATTTCGCCAAGCCCGCCTGCACCGGCTAAAACCCCGTTGTGTACTTTTATGAAGTCAATTGTAAAAAGGTCAACATAATGACCATTGGTATCTACTGCCCAGTCAATATCAAAAGCGTCTCCCCCTGAACCTTCTACTTCATTTTGTGTATACGGGTTGTCGGGTAGTCCATTGTAAGTGGCCCGGAGCGTGTTATCAGCATATCCCCATGGTCTTCCGGACAAAGTGACGGAAGAGGAATTATTTGTGTTCACAGAATTCCGTATGCAGGTGCCGGATAATGTATAACTCACCGGATCGATATCCGGAAACAAATCAGCAGCAGGGTAGTATGGCTGTGTATGAGAAGCATTGGCAGGAACAACTCCTGAATTTCCCTGGTTGTCAACCCAGGGTACATCAACAGCGCTTTCCTGACCGGGATTCGTATAGGTAACCTCATAATCTTTGATCGTTGTTGAAAAAAAATAATCACTGCCGGCCAGTTCATACCATGTGTCATCGGGCAAACCATTCTTATTGGCATCTTTCATTACAGAGACGATGCCAGGTTCAGACCATATTCCCCGGTTATCATTTTCAGGATTGGAAAGATCTTTCACAGGATTGCCATAGATGACAAAATCTACCCCGTAAGGATTATCAGGATTGTTTTCAACAGGATTCTCAAATCTGAAAACCACATATCCTCCAAAGGCTCCCAGGCTCATTGCCCCGTCTAATCTTCCGATTATTGAGGTGGGTGCATCGGGATTGCCTGCATCGGGAACACCCCAGGGTATAGCATTAATGAACTGCCCCGGAGCAGGCCTGTATTCCAAAACTTCGGTAATGTATTGAGCACGAATATATATCAGGTTCAATACGAACAGGAACAAAATGATAACATACTTTCTCATCGTACACCAAATAATACCATAGCACATAGTGGAGCATAATTTGGTGGGATAAGGATCATGCGGCAGAAAACTGCCGGCAGGACCAGCAATGAAATGATACCGGAGTGATAATGAATCTTTGTTTTTTCCATCGTTGCTGCTGTTACGGTTAAACATCCGATTTGGAGATTTGCAGCTAACGATTTGCAGGGAAGGCCAACGAAACATCCGTTGATCAGCTAACCTGTCCTCCGCAGGCTGCAAAATCAATGTCTCACTGGCAGGTCTTCTGACTTATCCCGGCTTCTGAAACCTTCCCATCCCGTCCCGATTTAAATCGAACCTGAGACAGTGGTACTACTTCAAAAGCCGCATGGCCGGCAGATGGCCGGGACTCACAGCAGCGGGAACTGTTGCCGATTCTCACGGCATTCCCTTTTCATTCCATCCCGAAAGCACCGGGATTTTGGAAACCAATGATGACCCCGAAGTTAAATAATTTTGTGATAAGGTTTGATGCTTTTGTGAAAATTATTTCAATTAAATTAAATTTGAAAAATCTAAAACAATAACTAAAAAAGAAAGGAGTAAAAAATGGGAAAACATGGAGTCGACATCTTGGATATAGATGTTAAGAAATTAATTCAGATGTTGAATGCGGCCCTCAGTGAAGAGTGGCTGGCTTATTACCAGTACTGGATCGGGGCACGGTTAATGGAAGGACCCATGAGAAGCGAGATTGAGCCTGAATTACTGGTACATGCAGACCAGGAATTAAACCATGCGGTTCTTGTTGTGGAAAGAATTATCCAGCTTGGCGGAACGCCAGTACTAAATCCTTCAGACTGGCCCAAATTGAGCCGTTGTGATTATGATGCACCTGAAGATCCCTATGTTGAAGTTATCCTGAATCAGAATCTGAAAGGTGAGAGATGTGCTATCCAGAGATACAAAGAGATCGCTGATTATACTACCGGCAAAGACCATACGACACATCAGATGGCTACAACAATTTTAAATGAAGAGCTGGAACATGAACAGGATATTGAAGACTGGCTTACGGATATTGAACGTATGAAGGAGGATATTAAGAAAATCAGGGTGTAAAATACATTGATTTGCAAATCAAAACCTTATGACCTTTGCGTGATATGATGGTTATGATATAGCCCGATCTTTCCTGAGCTCTATTGTAGAATATGAAGCCAAAAAAATGAGATGCCTTCTGTCAATAAATCCTGATTATATTCAAACAGATAATATTAATTATTTTAAAACTTTAAATAATGCATTGTGCGATTAAATCGAAGATATTGATAATGAGAAATTTGTAGAGCTCCCAAGTATTCGTGACGGCTCTATAAAACAATATATGATTCAATTACTTAGCTTTTTCAATTGCACAACTCGTTTACAGTAGATAAATTCTATATTTGAATCTTCTAACTTTGTTTACTAATAATGAAGAAAGTTAAGCTCAAAGGAGTTCCTGAAAAGGTAAAAGTGAACGAAGATGGAACGGTCATCAAATACCAGGGTAAAAAAAGGCCGATCTATTTGACCAAAGCTGCACACCGAAAAAAAGGATATTACATGTGTCGCATCGCCGGAAAGAATTTCTATGTTCACCATATTGTTGCTGAAGCATATGTCCCCAATAAAAGACCCATAGTTTATAAAATGGTAATTCACAAAAATGCTGATTCTCTCGACAACCATTATACCAATTTGATGTGGGGCAATGCGAATGAACTTCATAAGATCAGAGTTAAATTAGGCATACCGGGTGCCGGTGTGACCAAAATAGATAAGAAATACAGGCATACTTCTAAAATAACATACAAGCAGGCTCTTAAAATAGCAAAAAGGTTGGATAAAGGGGAGCTGGCAAAAGATATTTGTAAAGAATACGGTGTGTCCGAGATGTCAATTTCAAGGATTAGAAAAAGATACTGCAAACAAAAACAGGCTTCTCCAAGGTATGACAAAAAAATTAAAAAAACGGTTCTGAAACTTGCCCAAAAACACCCGCCCGGGGAGGTAGCCAGGATAAGCGGGATTAAATATCATACGGTTTACAGATGGTTAAAATCACAACAGTGATTTTTTGTATTGTGATTCATCTTTAGGTCCGGTTGATCCGGACCAACTTCGTACATTCACGCAATTGAATTTTTAACCTGAAAGTCACGAAAAAATTCCCATCGAGTGTTTGAATATGAGGTAGTTACCTTTAATAAATAATAGTTGTTTTCATATTGAATAATTTTGATTACTACTCTGTCATTTATACCGAAACATGGAAAATATCGTATATTGTCCGGTTGCTAACCCTGCCTACCGGCAGGCAGGCGGACACATTCCAACAGCATGATCGTATGAATTGTTTTCAATAATACTTTTTTGCTTATTGAACATAACTTTCTCAACTTAATCATTTTGATAAATCACCTGATAAAATGTATTAATATACATGAATATTTATGCAAAAGATATTACAACGTTAGGATTATCCCTGCTTGACCCGTCTGCCGAAGCCTGGTGGGACAGTATGTCCGCGAAAGAACTGAAAGAATATAAAGAAGGGGGTGATGAGTGGTACAGTAACTGGCCCGAAAGTTACCGCAAAGAATGGGAACAATTATTATCCAATAAGGAATATATGCGGGATATCAGAATACCTGACGGTTTGCCGGTCATCCTGGTCTCTGCCACGGCATGGAACTGGTATAAATACCATAAGAAAATAATAAAAGGTCTTTCCAATGCCCGCCATGTTGAACTGGAAGGAGGCCATTATATTCATCATGATCATACCGAATTGATTATTCAATTTATCAGGGAATTGGTCTGTGGTGCGAAATAATTTAATAATATAAATTTATACAAAGCCACATCACGGTTCTGTATAAATTTTTTTATCTCCTCTGTAACCTTTTAGATGTAAAGCAATCTAATCCCTAAATAAATTTTTAAATTGCTTTATCATGGCACCATTATTAGTTTTATTAATCATTGCGTTTCCGGTATGCGGATTGATAGGATACTATATGAAAACAAAAAACCAGGAAAGAATTAAACTCATCGAAAAGGGGATTAATCCAGATGAGGGAATGAACATCACTGAATATCGTAAACTGACGAGCCTGAATTTTGCTGTTCTTTTTATATCATTTGCTGTTGGTTTGCTTACCGCCCACTTATTGGTCATCAGTTATGAACCACTTGACAGTTTTGTCACTTATCTCTCGATGATTTTATTATTTGGTGGAATAGGCTTTCTGATTAATTATCTTATTGTAAAGAACCGGCTGACCAAATAGCTATGGATCATGAACTGATCAATAAGGCGGTCTCAGGTGATCCTCAGGCACTTACTGTTCTGATTGACAAATATAAAGATCTTGCTTTCAATCTGGCTGTCAGTATTGTAAGAAACGGGGAAGATGCAATGGATATCATTCAGGACAGTTTCCTGAAAGTGCTGGAGAATATCGGCAGGTTCAGAAATGAATCAAAATTTTCCACATGGCTGTACAGGATCGTTTATAACCGGTCGATACAATATTTAAATAAAAAAAGGAAATCTGATTATATAAACATTGATACAGTTAAAAATATTCCATACCCGGATAATTCATCAGAAAAACGGGAAGATTATTCAAAACTTATTGAAACAATCAATGAACTGGAAGAAAGGGAGTATACTGTTGTATCACTTTTTTATCTGAATGAAAAGTCGATTAAAGATATTAAAACCATTACAGGATTGAGTACATCAAATATAAAAGTCATCTTATACAGGGCGAGAAAAAAACTTTATCAAAACTTAAAATCATCTTATGAAAGAACCTGAACAAATAATCAGGGATATCCTCAGGGAGAACATGAAACGTGTTGAGGATGAATCTTTTACAGAGAATGTAGTCAGACAGTATTTGTCGAAACGAAGAATCAAAGCATCCGGACATTTTTTCAATTTTGCTTCCCTGATTATTGGTGTTTCATTGGTATTGATCAGCCTGGGACTGGTATTTATCTTCAGAACGGAGACAATTGTAATCGAAAATGATATATTAAATGAGCGGCATGGAATGATCTTATTTTCAATTGCACTACTGTTTATTATTTATAAATTTCTGGAAGAGTATATT
>CAZGOR010000298.1:0-5407 GCA_964527875.1 uncultured Bacteroides sp.
TAACCTTTACCCTGTAACCTGCACCCTGTAACCTGTAACCTGCACCCTGCAACCTGTAACCTGTAACCTGCACTCTTTAACCCCGGTTAACAACCGGGTTTACTGGTACACCTTGCGTTCCTGCAGCTGCCGGTTAACAACCGGCAGAACTACATAACTCTAAACCCAATACTCTTACAAACTTGCACCCTTTTATTTCTGGGTAGCCTCGAGAATCTTTGATTCTAATTCTTCTGCAAGTTCAGGATTATCTTTCAGAAGCTGTTTCACGGCATCTCTGCCCTGTCCGAGCTTTGTTTCTCCATAACTGAACCATGAACCGCTTTTCTTTATCAGTTCCAGATCAACTGACAGGTCGATCAGTTCACCTGTTTTGGATATACCTTCTCCATAAATGATATCGAACTCGGCCTTTCTGAAGGGAGGAGCAACCTTATTTTTTACGATCTTGACTTTTGTGCGGTTACCGAGTATTTCCTCACCTTCCTTGATCTGGCTGAGTCTCCTGATATCTACACGGACTGTTGAATAGAACTTAAGTGCATTTCCACCTGTAGTTGTTTCGGGATTTCCGAACATCACACCGATTTTTTCACGAAGCTGGTTGATAAAAATACAACAGGTGTTGGTTTTGCTGATATTGGCTGTTAATTTTCGAAGAGCCTGGGACATAAGTCTTGCCTGGAGTCCCATTTTTGAATCACCCATTTCTCCTTCGATCTCTGCTTTAGGGGTCAGGGCAGCAACAGAATCAATCACAATGATGTCAATAGCACCGGACCGGATAAGATGGTCGGTGATCTCAAGGGCTTGTTCGCCATTATCAGGCTGGGATATCAGCAGATTCTCAATATCTATGCCGAGCTTTTCTGCATAAAACCTGTCAAAGGCATGTTCTGCATCGATAAAGGCCGCGATGCCTCCACTCTTCTGTGCCTCTGCAATAGCATGAAGGGCCAGTGTTGTTTTTCCTGATGCTTCAGGACCATAGATCTCAATTACTCTTCCCCTGGGATAGCCTCCCACACCAAGTGCCATATTCAAGGATATCGATCCGGAATCGATCACATTGACATCAACAATGGCATCGTCGCCCATTTTCATGATCGTCCCTTTACCGTATCCTTTCTCGATCTTGTCGAGTGTTAATTCCAGGGCTTTAAGTTTTTCCTTGCGGATCTTGTTTTCGTTTGATTCAGCGTTCATGGCTTTTAATAGTTAAGAACTGTAATATTATTAGTTTCTTGCAAATTGGCGCTGATATTATTTCTGCGTAAATCTGCGATAACCTCCCTGTCGGCAGTCAGGAATCTGCGTAAATCTGCAATTTCATCTGCGTAAATCCGCGAGAACTATTATATTAAAAATAAATCTTCAATTTATTTTAAAGCTTCAAGGATTTGTTCCGTATGATTCTTTGTGTCAACCTTATCAAAGATCCTGATTATTTTTCCATCTTCATCAATTACAAATGTTTTTCTAAGGGTACCTTCGTATTTTTTACCGAATATTTTTTTGGTTCCCAGGGCACCATATAATTTGAGAATTTCTTTATCCGCATCGGATATCAGTTTGAACGGGAGTTCATATTTACTGATGAACCTCTGATGCGATCTTTCACTGTCGGCACTCACACCGATCACCTCAAAACCATTGCCGGTCAGCTCTGAAAAATTGTCTCTCAGGTTACATGCTTCAGCGGTGCAACCCGGCGTGTTATCCTTAGGATAAAAATAGAGAATGATCTTTTTGCCTTTCAACATGCTCAGTGAGATTTCATTACCGTTTTGATCGTTCCCTTTAAATTCAGGAGCTAAATCTCCTTCTTTCAGATTTGCCATTTTAATATCCTCCTTTGTTAATTGTAAAATTACAAAGAATGAACTAATAATACTATGTAACAGATTGCTTATCGTGAGCTTCCTGTTAATGCGTTGATTATCAGAAAAATATTTTATTAACAATTTTTTTCACTAAACTTGTTTCTGAAATATTAATGACAAAAACGTTAAATTATCGGTACATAAAAACAACTTTTTTTTCATAATGTTTAAAAGAATATCAGAAAACCTGCTTATGATCCTCATGACAGTTTTGCTGTTCATCATTTTTTCTTCCAATGCACGGGATACTGTGAATGTTTATAGGGATAGCAGAAACTTGCATCAGGTGTCGGCTGTAAATCCTGATTCAATACCGGATTTTACTGTTGATTCACATTACAATTCACTGCTTGATAAGGCAATGGGGCTTCAGCAAATGGTTGATTCCATGGAGGAAGCATTCTTTCAATACCGGCAGCAGGTCATGTTTATGCATGATACATATGAGAGGATCAAATTACAGCAAAAGGTTGTTATGCTTGAGGACCTAATCAGGGAAACTCAATTTGAAGCTGACAGTTTATTCATGATACTTGATGAGATGTCCAAACCAGTGGCAGAGGAACAGAGAAGCCCGGTGTTGGTTCTTGATACAGTCATTGAAGGAATAAAGGTTTACCATTATGATCTGGAAGAGCTGAAGAAATTACAGGGTGAGACTAAAAAAGAAGAAGAGGCAGGGGATAAGGGGGAGGAGTTGAAAACAGCTGGACTCCCGGAAGGTGATGAGGGGGACAATAATTTCAATATATTACCGCAGTCTCCTTATTCACCCGAACATCCTTTTGAATATGATTTCCGGGTTCCTGCGGGTGTGTTTTACCGCATACAGCTTGCTGCATTCAGTCGGGAAATAGAACATGATCATTTTGGAGGCCTCAGTCCCATTACTGCACAAAAGATTAATGGTCAAAAAATCACAAGATATTTTGCAGGTAAGTTCACTGTTTATACAGAAGCAGTATCTGCTTTGGTTAAGGTTCGTTCAGCTGGTTTTAAGGATGCTTTTATCGTGGGTTATTATAATGGACAACGGATGTCGGTGGAAAGGGTGCGGGAATTTGAAAAGGAAAATCATTCCAAATAGACTGAAGCTGGGGTTCAGTTCGTGAGATCCGTCTTTGCAGGTGTATTAACAGGCAGTTTGTTATTTTGGGAAGTAAAATGCCGTAGCCTGATAATCATAATCCAAAATTAGCATATTCCAGGATTTTTTTTCTTAATTTTGTCGATACCCATTTTAAATCATTATGGCAGATAAAGATAATTCCCGGGAATCACCATTATTTGATGAACAGAACGATGTGCTTGGTAATGAGGAAAATTCTCTCATTTTGCACGATGATGATGTTCATACATTTGATTATGTGATACAATGCCTGATTGATATTTGTGAACACAATACCGTTCAGGCTGAACAATGCACATTTCTTGTTCATTATAAGGGGAAATGCGAGGTCAGGAAGGGTGCTTTTGACTATCTGAGACCCATGAAGCAAGGACTTATTGACAAGGGGTTAAACGCCACGATCGATTAATCCACTAAAAGTTTGTACAGATGTCAATGTTGGCTATCATCTTGTTAATCCTCCTGGGAATATTGTTATTTCTTGTTGAGTTTTTCCTCGTGCCGGGTGTAACCATTGCCGGTATCGGTGGTGCAATACTGATGGGTGTGGCCATATTTATGGCCTACAGGACACATGGCTCCACGGTGGGCAATTATATATTGTTTACCAGTTTATTGCTTACCGTTATTACATTGGTATTTGCCCTTCGTGCGAAAACATGGAGGCGCCTGATGTTAAGCAGGAATATTGAAGGTAAAGTTGAGGTTGGGCTGGAGGAGCAAAAGATTAAGGTTGGAGATACGGGGAAAGCCATGACCCGTTTGAATCCTGTCGGGAAAGTGATGATTAATGATATCACAGTTGAGGCAAAATCGATCAAAGGCTTTGTTGATCAGCACACAAAGGTAGAGGTTGTAAAAGTTCTTACCACACAAGTGATTGTTAAACCCATAAATAACGAATAACATGGAAAATACAGGAGTTTTCATATACATTGTAATCATTGTCGGTGCTCTTATTGCGTTATGGTTGATCTTTTATCTGATCCCGATAGGATTGTGGTTTTCAGCACTGATCTCAGGTGTTCGCATTTCCTTATTGCAATTGATCCTGATGCGCTGGAGGAAAGTACCGCCGAATGTGATTGTCAGATCGATGATCGAAGCGCACAAGGCCGGCCTGGCAAGCATCAAGAGGGATGACCTGGAGGCACATTATCTTGCCGGGGGGCATGTTGAAAAAGTGATCCATGCACTGGTATCGGCAAATAAAGCGAATATTGATCTGCCTTTTCAGATGGCTACTGCCATCGACCTGGCGGGACGTGATGTCTTTGAAGCCGTTCAGATGTCGGTTAATCCAAAGGTCATTGATACTCCCCCTGTTGCTGCTGTGGCCAAGGATGGTATACAGCTGATTGCCAAGGCCCGTGTAACAGTACGGGCCAATATCCGCCAGCTTGTTGGTGGTGCCGGTGAAGAGACCGTACTGGCAAGGGTAGGTGAGGGGATCGTTTCTTCTATCGGTTCGGCAAATTCGCACAAGGCTGTCCTTGAGAATCCTGATTCCATATCCAGAGTTGTACTCGAAAAAGGATTAGATGCGGGGACTGCCTTCGAAATTCTGTCGATTGATATTGCCGATGTTGATATTGGTAAAAATATCGGTGCTCAGCTGCAAACGGATCAGGCAGAAGCCGATAAGAACATTGCACAGGCAAAAGCAGAAGAGCGGCGAGCTATGGCCGTGGCTTCCGAGCAGGAGATGAAAGCTAAGGCACAGGAAGCCCGTGCAAAAGTCATAGAAGCTGAAGTTGAGATCCCGCTGGCAATGGCTGATGCATTTCGTGAAGGAAACCTTGGCATCATGGATTACTACAAACTGAAGAATATCCAAGCCGACACAGATATGAGAGATTCGATATCGAAGTCAACAGAAACAGGATCGGAGGAGAAGAAGAAGAAATAGATTGGTTCTCGGTTCCTGGTTCCCGGTTGGTGTGGGTTAGGGGAGTGTGTGTGTAGGATAGTTCTCGGTTCTCGCCCGCCCGTACCAAACGGTACGTTCGGGCGGGGTTTCTGGTTCCTGGTGGGTTTGAGATTTGGGTGTGAGTGTGGGATGGGTATTAAATAATACCAGAGTCCGGTTGACACCGCCCCAAGTTCTCGGTTCAGGTGGACTTTTCTGTTACATTTTACATAACCATAGCTCACACTCACCAGCAACAAGGAACCAAAATGTGTCCGGTTAACAACCGGACTTTTATTTTGCACCCTTGAAAGAAACAACTGCCGATTAACAATTGGCAATAACTTCACACCTTTTTCCCTAAACACAAACACACATTGCTCGCTCCCACAGGGCCACAGACACAACCCGCTCGCGAATATTTGCAAAGCAAACATTTGCTCGCTCCCACAGGGCCACAGACACAACCCGCTCGCGAATATTTGC
>CAZGOR010000299.1:0-5400 GCA_964527875.1 uncultured Bacteroides sp.
TACCATCTGCGGATCCGGGAGAATTTTTGGATAGACATTCCAAAAAACGGACATCGCGTAAAAGCTTCATGGTTCTTCAGCCATCTAAAGCTCAACCAGTATGAGTTCTACCATGGAATTGTTTATGTCAAGGGACAGCTTTGTTATTTATCTGCCTCGAAAGTCAAGAACAAAGATGGTATCCCTGAACTCCAGATCATTGCCTCATTTAATAAGCCCGATGAGGCTCACTCACTTTACAAAGAACGCTGGCAGATAGAATCTGCATTTAAGGCACTGAAAACCAGTGGTTTTAACATTGAAGACACGCATTTGACCGATCTTGACCGTGTAGAAAAACTCTTTGCCATGGTGCTTGCTGCTTTCATTTGGGCTTATAAAGCCGGAATATTCCTAAACGATATTTGCCCAATCAAGATCAAAAAGCATGGCAGAAGGGCCAAAAGCTTATTCAAGTATGGTTTGACGTATCTTTCAAAAGTGCTGTTTTCCAATGATATAGGTGAATTTATTAAATGTTGCAAATTTTTGTCATGTACTTAGATCATTTGATTTTAAATTTTCAAGATTATAGGATTCACTCTTTCCTATTAATATTTCATTATAAGAATTAGATTCTGAATTTCTCATTTCTAAATAATTAGTAATATAATCTTCTATAAACTTTCGATATTTTTCTATAAACTGATCTTGTTCTTTAGTATCCATTATTTTGTATGTTAAATTGTATGCAAATAAAAAGCGATCACAAAATAAAAACTTCGTAAATCGCTTATTATCAATGTCGGGGTGGCAGGATTCGAACCTGCGACCCCCTGCTCCCAAAGCAGGTGCGCTAACCGGACTGCGCTACACCCCGAAAGTGGTTCTCAGTTCAAAGTTCAAAGTTTCCAATCTCCATGCTCCATGCTCCATGCTCCATGCTCCATGCTATAAGTTATAAGTTCAAAGTTCAGTATGAGTTTTGGGTATGATATTAAGTATAACTTCTGTACATACCCAGAAGCATCTTGGATGATTGTTCATATTTCTGGTAAAACTCTTCATACTCTTCCGGTGTGATCAGGTTCAAATCGAAAATCTGCTGAAGAATCACTACCGATTCAAAAATACAACCACGCGCTGTGATAATGTAATTCTTTTTTTCCTCATTGTTGACCTTGCTGGTGCTTTCTGCCAGGTATAATACCGAATCCTGACTGTTTTTTTTCCACTGATTAAGGATGAATTCGTCTATCTCAGTGTGATTGTTGATGAAAACGAATACCTTGTGATTCAACTCTCTGAGAACCTGGTAAATATCGAGTTTTTCGAAGTCAAACATGGCTTTTAAATTAAGTGGCGGAGAGGGGGGGATTCGAACCCCCGGTACCCCTTTTTGGAGTACGGCGGTTTAGCAAACCGCTGGATTAAGCCACTCTCCCACCTCTCCAGGATGTAATGCCTGATTTAAAAATATCTTATGTTAAGAACGCTTTTTGCGGCCACCCCTTCGGGATTATTCGCTCCCACATGCCGTCCCACTTCCCGCTCATGGAAAATTTCCTCCGCTTGTCCCGATGACTCGGGACTTCGCTCCGGAAATTGTCCGAACCCCCGGTACCCCTTTTTGGAGTACGGCGGTTTAGCAAACCGCTGGATTAAGCCACTCTCCCACCTCTCCAGGATGTAATGCCTGATTTAAAAATATCTTATGTTAAGAACGCTTTTTGCGGCCACCCCTTCGGGATTATTCGCTCCCACAGGCTGTCCCACTTCACACTTACATATTTCATTTGACCTTTAAGTATTTTTCGACTCACGACTCAAGCCTCACGACTCACGATTGCTCGCTCCCGCAAGGCCACAGTCACAGCCTGCTCGCGAATATTTGCTTTGTAAATATTTCACGACTCTAAAAAAGCAGCACAAAAGTATAAAAATGAACAGGAAGTACAAAAAAAATAATGATTTCATGAATAATTGATTGAGACAAAATGTCACCGGGAATTTCCTGTCTGGCAAAGGAAAAATGACATACAGCATTTGGTCTGAATTTTGTAAAATTCTTTATGAAACCTGAACTTCAAACTGGAATTTGTATATGTTGATTAAAAAAATAACATATCCTGGTTCTATTTTGATTTTATTATTACCGGCTATGTTACTTTTTAATTCATGCAGTCCTTCATGTGCCATAGCTGCGGGAAGCAGGATTAGATATATGTATGAAAAAAAAATAGGGAATATCGGAAAACCAAAGGTGATTCAACTGGGGCCTTCTGATTGTCCAAGTTATAAAACCTGTAAAATTAAAAACGGATCAAAACATAAGAGATATGGGGATAAATATGCGAAAAGGCAGAACAGGCGTATGGAGGATATATTATAATGAGTCAGAATCAGATGATTCATTATGATGGCAATCATTAAAGCAGCCGGGAATCCGGATTACTGAAAGGATTCCCTGAAAAGAGAAGTTAATATCAGCAGTAACCGGAAAAAGATATTCATACTGCACATCAAGATATGGAATATAAAGATTACTATAAGATTCTTGGAGTTTCGAAGAGTGCCAGTCAGGATGAAATTAAAAAAGCATACAGAAAACTGGCTCTGAAGTATCATCCTGATAAAAATCCGGATGATAAGAAAGCAGAGGAACGTTTTAAGGATGTCGGTGAGGCGTATGAAGTGTTGAAAGATCCGGAAAAGAGAAAAAAGTATGACCAGCTTGGTGCAAATTGGAAACAATTTGAGCATGCAGGTGCCGGGAGTCAGGGCGGCTTTGACTGGTCACAATTTGGCGGACGGGGTGGGAGGAGAACCTATTATTATGAAGGGGATCCGGGTGATATTTTTAGTGAGACAGGCAGTGGTTTTTCAGATTTTTTTAAGGCATTCTTCGGCGATATGGGGGGAGGCAGGCATTCACAAAGATTCACAGATCAAAGAGTATATAAGGGACAGGATTTACAGGCGGAGATGGAAATAACGCTCCTGGAAGCATATCATGGTACTTCCCGGATATTAAATGTAAACGGACAAAAACTGCGTATTACGACAAAACCCGGGGCTTACACCGGCCAGGAGCTCCGTATCAGGGGGAAAGGTCAGCCGGGAAAAGGCGGTGGCGAAAGAGGAGATATATATATTAAGATAAAAGTTTTACCGGATAATGCTTATACCCGTGAAGGAAACGACCTGGTTATGAATGCACGAATAGATCTTTATACAGCTGTATTAGGCGGGAAGATTGCGGTGAACACACTTGCCGGTAAGGTAAATGTCACTGTACTACCGGGTTCTCAGCCCGGGAGCAGATTGCGGCTGAAAGGAAAAGGTATGCCGGTATACGGTAAAAGCGGGATTTATGGAGATTTATATATCCGCCTGAATATAAACATACCGAAAAACCTGAGCAGGAAAGAAAAGGAACTGTTTGAAAAACTGAGGGATTTAAACCAATAAATTATGATAATTCTGCGTATTGATGAATCGTGAATAACCAGATATCTGTAATTGAAATTGCCGAAATAAAGAAAATACACAACTTGGAAATAGAGGCTGTGATGGAGATGGTATGTAAAGATTTAAAGCAAAAACTTTCATTTATTATCAACAAACATTAAATATGGAATGTTTTTAATTTTTGCAGGGATTCTGGTATTAAAGTAGTTCTGTTCATCCAGGCAAATCTGTCATTTTATTCCTGTATCTGGTTACTTAAAGCTTATCTTTTAGACTTTTATTGATCATCCCGATGCTGACAGCGAAAACCCAGATTAGTGGTGGAATATCAGCCACAATTACAGGTCCCCATCCGGCAGCATTGTAAAAACCATTAGTATCTACAATATCACTGTACATCGCTGGGATAGCAATGATACACAAAAAAAAGCTAATCCAGCTTAACCACCCGATCCATTTAGGTAATATGTTTGTCGCTAGTATTGCAAATCCTGTTGAACCCATAAAGAATCCGGTTACCGCAAAAGCTATAGAACCATTATAAATTAGAAGTGTACCATAAACCAATGCTTTAACTAATTTCGGATCAGTACTACCATCAAGAGTAAGTAAAATTGCCCCACCTTCCAATCCGTCAGCTACGAGACTTACAGTCCACCATACGATCCCTGCTCCAAAACATAAGGTGGCAATCCATTCATATTCTTTTTTTGTAATGATAATCAGATGCCTTAAACCAACAAATAAAACCATCCAGCTCATGTACATGAATATGTCAATAAGTATTCGGGTTAATGCAATTACCCTGATATTTGCTAAATGATCCGCATGAACAACCGCATCACTAAGTTGCCCCGGATCATCCGGTATAATCCAGAGTGGAATCTCAAGAAGGAGTAAAATCCCACCAATCAACCCGAATATTCCAGTCCAAAGAATGACCCTGTTATTATTCATCATATAACTTCATTTTATTGTTAATGGGAATTTGAAAGCATTGTGTATACCAGGTTATGTTATTTAATAGCCGGTATAACGTAATCCTTAAGAATCTTAAATTGCTTTACTCTGGAAGTGTAATTACCACCTGTAAAAACAATGATTGTATTTAATCCAGGTATAACTATAATTTTTTGACCTCCCCAACCATTCGCAGAATACCACTGTATTTTTCTTCCTGAAGCAGAAAACTCTTTTGTCCACCAGGTATAGGAGTACCCGACTCTTCCTAAATCTTCACCAGGTATTTTTATTCTTTTGTTTCCTGCATACGGTGTAGCACTTTTTTCGACCCATTGCTCCGAAATAATCCGGTTTCCATTCCAAACACCCTGATTTAGAAATGTAACACCAATTTTTACCATATCTCTTGGTGTCAGTTTTAATCCACCGGCTGCATGAATCTCACCGGTTCTGAATATTAACCACCAATCAAACGAATGAATCCCTGATGGTTCGAACAAATATTTTTCTGAGAATTCATCCAGGGTCATATCTGTGGCATTTTCTAAAATTTTGCATAGAATTTCCATGTTACCGCCGGAATAAGTAAAGGTTGTTCCCGGTTCATAAATCAACGGTCTTTCCAATATAAAATCGATCGGACCTTTGTCGGAAAACCAGATTCCAATTTGGTCGTTTTCAACGCTGCTCAGCGGAGCACCCCACTCATCCCACTCTAATCCGGAGGTCATGGTTAACAGATGTTCAATTGTGATTTTTTCTTTACCATCAATTTTAAGGTGTTGATATTCCGGCAGATATTCAAAAATGGACTGATGTACATTCTTTATAAAACCCTTATCTATTGCGATTCCGATACAGGTTGAAGTGATGCTTTTGGTGACAGAATGAGCACAATGAGGCATTGACCTGTTCCAGGTTACCCATTCACTATGGTGATCAGGAGCATCCCATTGATATTTATGTCCCTGGAAATACTCTTCAAAT
>CAZGOR010000300.1:0-5340 GCA_964527875.1 uncultured Bacteroides sp.
TCTGTGAAAACTCTGTGGACTCTGTGGTTTATACTACTTTTTAGACAGTCTCGTTAAACTTGCATATCCATGCATGAATTTTCACTGGCATTAAATATTATTGATATTGCGACTGAATATGCCGTTAAGGAAAATGCGGTTGAAGTGAGAGAGGTGGAGATTGAGGTGGGTGAATTATCGGGAGTAGTGATAGAAGCTCTTGAGTTTGCACTTGAATCGGCAGTAAAAGGGACACTCCTGGAGAAAGCAGAATGCCATATTAAAATTATAAAGGGGAAAGTCAGGTGTAATCATTGCCATTTTGAATTCGAAACGGATAATCTTTATACGGAATGTCCGGAATGTCATTCATATTCACTCGAGATTATAAAAGGGAAGGAGTTAAGGGTGACGTCCATTGTTATTGAGTGATCTTGTCCGGGTGCAAGGTACAGGGTGCAGGGTACAGGGTGCAAGGTTGTGTGGGAGTGTGAAGGTGCGAAAGTTCTGCCGCCTGCCTGCTTCGCCTTCGCGTAGCTGCTTCGGCGGAGCAAGGCCGGTAGACAGGGTTGTTAACCGGCAGTAACACTCAACACATGAATAGGTAAGTAAACCCGGTTGTTAACCGGGGTAAATAGTTACAGGCTACAGGTTACAGGCTACAAGGTGAATGTTGCAAGGTAACAGGGGGTGCGAGATAAGGAAGGCTAAGGCTAAGAGGAATTATGGTATTATGTATGGGGTACAAGTTATCTACCTTTACTGGTTTTCGGCATCTGCAACCTTGCGACTTTGACAATTGCGACCACTGTGACCCTGCGACCATTGCTACAGCAAAAGATGTAGTTAGTTTCATTATTATCAATATCCGGATCCAAATAATTTATATAGCGTTGTTATATCGACTATTTGTAACTACCTTTGTGTGAACAAAATTTTTTAGATCATGTGCGAAAATTGCGGATGCGGACAACCAGGTAATGAAGTGAAAATCATGAAGCCGGGGGAATCGCCGGAACAGGAATCCCATACTCATACCTATACGCATTCTCATCAACATCATCATGAAGACGGGGATCATGTACACACTCATCAGCACGAATATTCACATACCCATGCGCATGAGGGGAATCATCATCACGATCACGAGCATGAGCATGACCATGATCATGATCATTATGAACATTCCCATGCCCGGAGAATTGAGGTTGAGCAGGATTTGTTAGCCAGAAATGACCTGATGGCTGAACGTAACAGGGGTTATTTTGAAGCAAAGAATATTGTTGCTTTAAACCTTGTAAGTTCTCCCGGTTCCGGAAAAACTACATTATTGGAGAGAACGGTTCAGGAATTAAAGAAAGAGCTCAGTTTTTATGTCATTGAAGGTGATCAGCAAACAATGAATGATGCAAACCGCATGCATCAGACAGGAGTACCGGTGATTCAAATCAATACCGGCGTAGGTTGTCATCTGGATGCCGATATGATTCATAAATCCATTCAAAAACTTGAACCCGGAAATGATTCTGTCCTGATGATCGAGAATGTGGGTAATCTTGTTTGTCCCGCACTTTTTGATCTGGGTGAATCGGTCCGGATTGTGATCATGAGTGTCACAGAAGGAGATGATAAACCGGTCAAATATCCCAATATGTTCCAAACTTCTGATCTTTGTATCATCAATAAAACAGATCTTTTACCATATGTTGATTTTGATATGGAAAAGGCCAGGGAATATGCACAACAAATCAATCCGCGGCTTGAGATCATTGAGCTTTCCGCCAGGACAGGGGAGGGGATGGAAAGTTGGTATTCCTGGCTTAGAAAGTATAAGGAAAATTCATTGTGATTTTAATCAATAGCTCTAAATGTATGCAGAATTGATGTCATCTTGAAGGAGCGAAGCCTGCCTGCCGGCCTTGCTCCGCCGAAGCAGCTACGCGAAGGCGAAGCAGGCAGGCGACTGAGGGATCTCGCCGGATATGACACAATTGTTTTTTAAAATCCATAATGGTCGTTAGTGATCAGGAGATCCCTCCTCGTTACACTCGTCGGGATGACTTGTTTCTTTCTATTGTATTTGCACTCATCTGATGACTTCGAAATCATCGGATGAGTAATCACACACTCTTGCCCACACTCATTGCGACCATTGCGACTACTGCGACAATTGGGACGGTACAGTGTGCAACAATTATTCAATTGGTCTTAACTATCTTTCCCTGTTCAATAATTCAGGCGGGCAGTGCTTTTCTTGCTTCCCTGTCAGGATCATTTTTCACTTCGGAAACATCATCGAGAATCATGGTTTCTCCGTTTTCGGATGTATATACCGGCCACTCGGGTAATCCTCCGCCATTGGGATCGCCTGTCTTCATAAAATTTAACAGTGAGTCTGCCATCTTAGCCGAAAGTTCTCTTGGCCGTGAACCTCCGCCGGTATGTGTTAACATAAGATCGGTGTTATAAAACCAGAAACAGATATCCAGGCAATGGCGGGCCCTCATCCGGCCATCAAATAACGGTGGCTGCCAGCCAAACCATGCGAGGTAAACGGGGGCAGGTTGTTTTGATTTCGCGTTTGCCAGTTCAATTGTTCTTTTTCTGTTACTGATGATCAATGACCAGATTTCCACCGGTGTTTTTTCAGGAAATGCCTTTGCATAAGCATCCACAACTTCCCCTGCATGCTCTCCCATTCCCTGATAAAATCCTATTCTTTCCTTTAATTTATCTTTTAGTTCCTCCAATGTAATGTTTTCAAGCGCAGGATCAGTAAGGTTGGGTGACATTTCGTTGAATGTCGAACAGATAATCATTGGAATATCAGCAGCTGTCGGTGCGGCTTCGGGATAATAAGGGTGTTGAGGAATAATGGTTCCATCAACAAAGGGATTGAAACCTCTCCGCATGATTCCATCGCCAGGCCCGGATTCTTCGCTTAGTTTGCGGCTTGCCCGGGTAGCAATGTCATAATATTCTTTCCATGGTAACTCGTGAAGTTTATCAATCTTTGCAGCTGTCAATCCGGCTTCTTTCAATACATATGCACCCAGTTTTTCAGAATATTCCTTATCACCCGATTGGGTTGAAGCTCCGCTTAGTACGATGGCTTTGTGAAATAATCCTTTGGCAGAAGGCATGGCGGTAAGTGTAGTGACTTTTGCCCCGCCACCCGACTGGCCTATAATGGTTACATTGTCCGGATCGCCACCGAAATTGTTGATATTGTCCCGTATCCACTCGAGTGCAGAAACAATATCCATCATACCAATATTTCCTGATGCGGTATATTTATCTCCTCCCACACCAGCAAGATTGGTAAAGCCTAATGGGCCCAGACGGTGGTTCAGGGAACAAAATACAATATCTCCATATCTGGCCAGGTCTTCGCCTTTATAACCGTCCTGTTCAATACCGTTCCCGTTAGTAAATCCGCCACCATGCAACCAGACTATGACGGGTCTTTTTTTATCATCGTTGTACCCTGGAGTCCACACATTGATCGCCAGGCAGTTTTCGCTAACATCATCATAATTCCAGTGATCAACGAAAGAAGCATATACATTTGCATAACGGTTCTCCATGATTTGTGGCGCTGAATTGCCCCACCAGATAGCCGATTTGATATCCGCCCATGGTTCAGGTTTTTGCGGAGGCATAAACCTGTTTTTGCCTGATGTGTCTGCCCCATATGGGATGCCCCTGAAAGTGTAAATATCCCTTAGTATGAATCCTCTTACTTTTCCATTAATGGTATCTGTAACAGCGATATCATCTCCGATGAAAAGCACCTGGCCATCCTTATCTTTGTTATTCCCTGTTATTGAATTACAGGATGACAGGGCGAGCGACGGACCAATACTAAGTCCTGCAGCTCCTGCCCCGAGAGTCTGAAAAAATTTACGGCGGTTTGATTTCATGATGTTAAGGTTTAATGTATTTTAAGATAAAAATGTACGATTGGAATCCCGGCAAGTCGGGACTGGAATACTGGAATAATGGAATACTGGAGTATTGCTTATTTAAGGTAAGATTATTCAATCTGAAGAGTTTAAATTTTTTTGGTTTTTATTATTATTCCATTAGTCACTATTCATCTGTAATTAATTCATCCATTTGATCAAGATATAATATCGTGGTCAGGTCTATCAGTGTAATACTATCTGAACAACAACGGAGCGAGTTCTGAGAGGTAGATGCGCCAGTTGGCCCAGGTATGGCCGCCGGTGCTCTCCCGGTATGTATAATCGAAATCATGACTGTCAAGAGTATCGAGCAGTGTTTGCACGCTGGCATATAAAAAATCTTCTTTACCGCATCCGATCCAGTATAACTTTACCCCGCTTTCTTTCAGGGCCTCCAGTTTTTTACCAATATCCTGATTTGTGTCATCCATACCGAAAGCTCTTCTGTTCATCATTCCCATACTCATGATGCCGATATAGCTGAACATTTCCGGATGATTGTAAGTGATATTCTGTGTTTGAAGTCCACCCATCGATAATCCTGCAATTGCCCGGTGATCCTTATCTGCAATGACACGATAATTGTTTTCAATAAAGGGAACGACATCTTTTACCAGACTTTCCTCGAATAATCCGGATCCCATATTACCCGGACCGGCATTTGCCGGTTCGGCCGGTTCCGGCAAAACCGGTTCTTCTCCGGGAGCTGCTGCTGTGAACGGATTTCCGTTTGTCATCATGACGATCATTGGTTTTGCTTTACCCCGGGCAATCAGGTTATCAAGAATCCGGTTAGCAAGACCGAGTGTAGTCCAGGCGTCTTCATCACCTCCGGCACCATGAAAAAGATAAAATACAGGATAACTTTCCTTACTAGTCTCATATCCTGGTGGTGTATATACATACATACGCCTGGTCATATTTAACGTTGGGGAATCATACCATACTTTTGACAAAGTACCATGAGGAACATCCTGAACTGCATACAAATCGGACGCTTCTCCCGGTACAAACAATATGCTGGCATTCCTGGTACCGTCACGTTTGATAAGGGCATTCACGGGATCAAGGACCTGTACACCGTCAACATTAAAACTGTAGCCATAGAATTCCGGTTTTAACGGACCTACAGTGATGCTCCAGAGGCCCGTATCATTTTTGATGAGATCTTCACTTGCTCCGAAACCTTCCATCCATTCACCACTGATTGTTACACGGGTAGCTTTCGGGGCAAGAAGACGGAACGTTACCTTGTTGTCAGTATGGATTTCAGGTGATACAATGCGGGGTCCCCATTGAAAAGTTTGCCTTCGCGGAGCCGGTCTTTCCTCGTCCGGTTCCTGAGCGATTAAATTCAATGTAACTGATATTAACAATAAAAATGAACCACAGA
>CAZGOR010000301.1:0-5319 GCA_964527875.1 uncultured Bacteroides sp.
TCTATGCATCCAAAACAGGACATGCTTCCGAAGCTGCCGGATTACTTGAACCGGCCAATCAGCCAGAAAAGATATGTTGCGACCAGGCTGTTTTACTTCTCGGAATAACAAGATTGAACATGCTTGAAGAAGATGCAGGGATGTACCTGGAATATTTTCTTGATCACTATAAAGGGACAAACCTGGTCAGAACAGCCTGCCATAAATTATCGTGGCATTATTTTATCCGGGGTGATACAGTACTTTATATTAGATATAAGCAGATGGTACTGTCGGCAGGATCTGATTTGCTGGCAGATGACAAACAAGCGATTGCTGAAGCATCCGGAAATGCTATGCCGGATGTTCAGCTGTTAAAGGCCAGATTATTCTTTGATGCCGGCATGTACGACAGAGCCCTCGAAATACTTCATAGTGTAAATGTGTATGAGCTGGGATCAGAAAGAGACAAAATTGAATATACTTACAGATTCGCACGGGTTTGCCATAAACTGTCTATGATTGACAGGGCAAAAGAGTTGTACCGGAAAGTAATATCAGAAGATGCTGTTCCTGATACATATTTTGCACCATATTCTGCATTGCAATTGGGATTGATTGCAGAACAGGAAGGAGATAATGAAGTGGCAAAGATGTTTTACGAAACATGCCTGGAGATCAACCGGGGACAATACCGCTCAGGTATAGCCAGAGGGGCGAAAAACAGGCTTGAAAGATTAAAAAAATGAATCCGGGTAAGAATTGTTTTCAGGTATATTCTTCAGATGAATCCGTGTATCTGTCTTAAATTGTTCAAATTTTTCACGATCCTCTTCAGTAAGATTTAATGATTCATATCTATCCTCAGGCATATTGGCCGGGATCAGCCTGAACAGTTGTTTCCCCTCTGTCAGGGATTTGTGAACCCATACAGGAAGGTAAGAGTAACCGGCAATGTTTGTTTTTTCAGTTTTGACCAGTTCAAGTTTAAAGATGATCCCTCCATCCCTGTACCTGTCGCGCTGGTTGGATATGAAATTACCCAGAGAGTAAACCACCAGTTGAAGGTCAGTTGAATCCGGATCATTATAAATGATCTTTACCGGCTGAACGACATGCGGGTGGGAGCCGATAATAACATCGACACCCTGGGTGAACAACCAGCGGGCAATATCTTTTTGGCTTTTATTTGCTTCCCTTTCATATTCTCTTCCCCAGTGGAGGCATGCAATGATGAAATCCGGATCTCCGACAAGAGCTTTTTGAATATCCTTGCTGATGATTGCTGTATCAATGTAGTTCACAATATTTGGCGGAGATGCTTTTAGTTTATTGGTTCCATATGTGTAATTAAGTATGGCGAGCAGGATATTATTTTTCTCAATGAGCAAAGGATAACAAAGATCCCTCTGCTCCCGTGATCTGAAGGAGCCGGTGAAGATCATGTTGTTTTTTTCAAGTATACTGAGGGTGCGTTCCAGTCCGTCTTTACCACGGTCAAGGGCATGGTTATTGGCATTGATGAGGATATCAAAACCTGCATCATCCAGGGCAACACATAGCTCATCCGGGCTGGAAAACCGGGGATATCCCTGATAAGGAGGGCCGGCAAAGGTGACCTCAAGATTGCCTAATGCAATGTCGGCATTCCCGATGATTGGCTTCAGGTATTCAAAACAGAACCGGTAATCATAAATGCCACTATCAGGAATAAGTGCTGCCTCTATCTGTGAATCATGGCCCATGATGTCACCGGTAAATAGAATATTCAGACGGCTGGTGCCGGTATTTTGTGCCCTGAGGGAAGAGAGAAGAAAGACCGGGAATAGTAAAAATAGTATGTAAATTTTATTCATTTTTGATTGGTTCAATTGTATCAATGGTCGCAGTTGTCTCAATTGTATTAGTTGTCTTTAGAATTGATGTCATCCCGAAGGAGCGAAGCGACTGAGGGATCTCGCAGGCATTATAATTTGCTCTGAATGTTCCGGTTGGAAACTCCCCAATGAACACTACGCATAGACGGACTCTTCTGTAATCCTCCACGGTGGCTGAATGTGTCCGGTTGTTATAAACCGGACTTTTCTACTTTCTCCTTATGAAGGGATGACTGCCGGATAGCATCCGGCAGAAATTATTAAACCCATTCAGGACCTACAGACATTTCGCTTTCTCCGGAAGCCCCCAGTTCCCAGCTAATATGTCCGACCTGACAGGATCAAGTCAACCTGTCAGGTCTTCCCAACTCAAAACCCTAAACCCACTCCCCCCAGCTACCAGTCCCCAGCCCCCAGTTACCAGTCCCCAACTCCATGCACCATGCTCTATGCTTTATGCTCCTCACCAGCTTCCCCCGGCGCCGCCTCCGCCGAAAGAGCCGCCCATACCGCCGCCAAAGCCGCCACCGCCAAAACCACCAAAGGTGCCTGATCCTGAACGGAAATTATTGAAGCTGCCGCGATGGGCACTTCTTGATCCGCTTAGAAGAAAAAGAGCCAGCCAGAAAGGTACGCCATGTCCGATGGAATATTGTCTTGCAGCTCTGGCTCTGCCAGCGAAGGAAAATATGATGATAAACAAGATAATGAGGGGAATGATATAAGAAAGGGATGTCTGAGGATTTTCGTGTCTGGAGATATACTCATCAGCGGTGTATTCACCTTTTGTTAGATCAATGATGGTATTGGTGGCTGATTCGAGTCCCTCATAGTATCTTTGTTCCCTGAAATAGGGGATCATGTCGTAATCAACGATGCGGTTGGCAATAGCATCCGGAACCGCTCCTTCCAGGCCATAACCGGTGGCAATGAACGCTTTTCCATGCTGCCTGTCGGGAGATGGATGCAGTAATATTACGATACCATTATCTTTTTCTTTTGTGCCTACACCCCATTCCTCACCCAGTTGAAATGCAAAATCAGATATGTCATAACCTGCAAGGTCATCCAGAATAACTACATAGATCTGGGTTGAGGTCTGGTAGTAAAACGACTGGAGTTTATTTTCAAGTTTGTCCCTGTCGGCAGGATCCAGGAGCCCGGAAAAATCATTAACCATCCTGGGCGGTTCCATGGGTTTTGGAATGTCCTGAGCCCCGGCCATGAAAGAAACAAAAATTATCAGGAAAGGAAGATAAATATATTTATACATATTAAGGATTTTTAATGTAACTGATTTCTGATATTTATTTACCATAGAGTACACAGAGGTTTGATTATTTCAAATATTTTACCAGGTTACCTTATTGATTAATAATTTCTTTATTTTAAGACATTACTTTTCGCCGAATGAAATATCGTCGGGCAGTTCATTGATATCATCGATCTTGTACGGAAAATGTTTTTTAAGTTGTTCTCCTGCCATCAGTATTGATGTTTCAAGTCCGCCTGTAAAATCACCTTCCCGGAATTTCTCTGCCATAACTTCTTTGATGTTGTCCCAGAAATTATCCTGAACAACATTGTTTATTCCGGCATCTCCCAGGATAGCAAATTTATGATCATCGACTGCAAGGTAGAATAAAACGCCATTCCTCAGGTTTGTTTTATGCATCGCGAGTTTTTCAAAGATGTACGCTGCCCGGTCCAGGGCATCATCTTTGCATTTTTTGTCGATGTGGACACGGATCTCACCCGATGTATCTTTTTCTGCACTCCGGATAGCTTCCCGTATCCGTTCTTTTTGTTCGCTGGTAAAGAAATTTGATGGTTTCATAATTAAAATTCTACTGTTGGGGGTGTTTCACTGCCTTCCCTGGCTTCGAAATATTCTTTCTTGTCAAAACCAAATATTGATGCCACAATAAGCTGGGGAAATTTCCTGATATACTGGTTATAATTCCTCGTAGCATCATTGAACTTCCTTCTTTCAACAGCAATACGGTTTTCCGTACCTTCGAGCTGTGCCTGCAGGTCAAGAAAATTCTGGTTTGCCTTCAGCTCGGGATATCTTTCCACGACTACCATGAGTCTTGACAATGCTGAACTCAATCCTTCCTGTGCCTGCTGGAACTGTTCGATCGAGGAAGCATCCAGGTTTTCGGGATTGACATTGACACTTGTTGCTTTTGCCCGGGCTTCGATCACCTGTGTCAGTGTTTCCTGTTCAAAATCGGCATAACCTTTTACTGTATTGACCAGGTTGGGGATCAGGTCGGAACGTCGCTGATATGCATTTTCAACCTGGGCCCATTGCGATGAAACAGCTTCTTCAAGCTCAATCATCCGGTTATAACCGCATCCCGAAAGAAAAGGGATGAGAAGGATCAATAAACTGATCCTGAAAATACTTTTCAATACTGCATTCATATTGTTTATTTGTTTGGTTTAGAACAGAAATAATCTACAAAATTAACAAATAGAAAAAAACCGAACGATAAAATGGATAAAGAATTAAATTTGTGAATACTATTTTGATAGCATATAAAAGAATTTTTACCACAGAGAACACAGAGGATATTACAAAAAAACAGCGTAAGAGTAAACAACAGAGTACACAGTGTAATAACTAACAGTACAGAATTATCTGTAACCTCTGTGATTTCTCTGTGGTCTCTGTGGTTAATTATAGATCAATGAAAACAATATTTAAAACAGGTTGTCTTCTTATCGTTTTAATATCCATATTAACTGGTTGTGAGGATTTCCTGATCGATAATAATGGCGATCCCAGGAACAGGATCGTCGGACTGTGGTTCTGCGATGAGAGTGATGATTACCTTAAGTCGGTCATGGAAAAATATTACGTTGGGATTGACATCCATCCTTCTGATTCATCCAGGGTATTGATCACTAACTTCTTTAATATTGGCGATGATGCGGAAGCAATCCTTTCCGGTGATCGTTTAACGTTGCCGGTCCAGACACTTGAAGGCGGATTTACCGTGAGGGGAAGCGGATCGGTCGCGAAAAATGATAACCAGATCAACTGGATATATTATGTCGATGACGGGAGTGGTGTGGAGTACAAGATAACGGCGGTGTATACTAAAGAGGAATAGGATGGGGAGAAGGGGAGCGAGGGAGAAAGGGAGAGTGGGAGAAAGGGTGAAGGAGAGAAGAAGGGAAGGAGGGAAAGAGGGAAGGAGGGACAGTAAGGAGTAGGGAGTAGGGAGTGAAATTCGTGAAATGTTTGCACAACAAACATTTGCGAGCAGGATGTGTTTGTGTCCTTGCGGGAGCGAGCAATTGGTAAATTCGTGGGTGTGAGTATTGGGTGTGAAGTTCTGCCGCCTGCCTGCCGGTAGGCAGGGTTGTTAACCGGCAGCTATAGCAACGTTGGATGAGATAGAAAAGTCCGGTTTATATTTGTGCCATATGGCAATAAAGTAAAAAGTTCTTT
>CAZGOR010000302.1:0-5319 GCA_964527875.1 uncultured Bacteroides sp.
AACTGATCCTTCTTCTTGTGAATATGCTTTAGCAGCCTGGATTCATTTTCGTAAATATCAGACAACAGATATTTTACCTTGAACTCATTTTCGTTAATATATCTTTTTTTTGTTTCCATAATTTTTCATTCTTTAAAGTTAAACATTCATTTAATATACCCGGACTGATATTGCTTACTTTTTCCATGCTGATAACATCCTGAAGACATAATTTTTTGTATATTTTATTGGAATTTATACTATATCATTTGTGTCTGATGGATATTAAATAGTTTTTTTTGAACTCATTAGCACATCTGGCGTATTAAGCTTTTTGATAATGTGCCAATCTTTTTTTTCACTCTTGACTACAAATCTTTCTCCAAAACATTTCTTCGATATTTTGGAAAAGGCATCTCAAGATTAAGTTTTGCAAACTTCAATTTGAATACTCTGCAGAATATTTGAAGATTTTGACACTTCTTAGCTAGATGGAAGTCCTGTTGATGAGCTGCTAACATTTCGTGATTATTTAGATTTAGGAAAGAACACAGTACCCATCTGAAAATTAATAAGTACTCGTCAAGCACAAATAGCATTATGCTATCTCGGCCTACTTAATTTTTTTTCAATAGAAGAAGAAAAGGAAAACAACATCAACCTATTTAAAAAGTGCAATTATGAAACTGACAAATTTCGTACTAATTATTATTTGTTTTCTTACAACAACGGTACGTGCCCAGGAGGTTATTTCAACGGCAGGAAACCAGGGGGAAACAACCTCCGGTTCGCTTAACTGGACCGTTGGTGAACCGGTTATTGTAACTATATCAAATGGAACCAACACCCTGACACAAGGTTTCCAGCAAAGCAAACTGACAGTGACGGCCATTAAGGATCTGAAAGATTCCGGTATTGAACTGTCTGTATACCCAAACCCTACTAACAATTTCCTTTCAATAGAAGTAAAAACTGATAAACAAATAAATCTACTGTTAAGCCTTATTGACTTAAACGGAAAACTGATCCTGCAAAAAAAGATGACAGGGAATATACAAACTGTTAATATGGAAAATTACAGCCCCGCTACTTATATTTTGAAAGTAACGGAGGATAATATAGAAATTCGAACATATCAAATTGTTAAACATTAATTCACGCTATGATTAAAATCCGGAATCATGAAAAAATTTGTTTTCTCATTCATTTGTTAATTGTTGAGTGCAAGCCTTTTTGCACAAGCCCCCCAGAGTTTTAAATACCAGGCTGTGGCACGCGATGCGGGCGGCAATGTAGTAGCTGACCAGACAGTAGGTATGCAAATAAGCATTTTACAGGGCAGCATTAGTGGAGCTACTGTGTATGTAGAAACTTTTACACCAACCACCAACGAATTTGGATTGATAAATATAGATATCGGAAAGGGCACAGTGATAAGCGGTGTTTTTTCGACCATTGACTGGAGCAGTAATACATATTATATAAAAGTAGAAATGGATATTACATGAGGAACAACTTATGAGGAATACGGTACAAGCCAGCTTCTGAGCGTTCCATATGCCCTGCATGCTAAAACAGCCGCGAACGCATTCAGCGGCAATTACAGTGACCTGACAGGAACACCGGTCAACGTAAGCACATTTACAAATGATACCGGGTACCTGACATCTGTAACAGAAACTGATCCGGTATTTACTTCATGGGACAAAAGCACAGGGATAAGTATTACTGAGAGTCAGATAAGTGACCTCGACCATTTTACTACCGGCGATGAAACAGATCCGGCTTATACCGCAAGCCAGGCTGCAAACATTACAGCAGGCGACATTACAAATCTGAGCAATTTGTCGGGAACAAATACAGGTGACCAGGATTTATCAACCATGGCGTTAAAAACCAATGTACTTGAACTGGACAATGCTGAAGCATTTACACCCGATGCAGATTATGAGCCTGCCACCAAGAAATATGTGGATGACAATGCCGTTGAATCAGACCCGCTTTATAGTGAAAGCCAGGCTGCAAACATTACAGCAGGTGACATTACAAATCTGGGTAATTTATCGGGGACAAATACTGGCGACCAGGATTTATCAGCCATGGCGTTAAAATCCAATGTACTGGAGCTGGACAATACTGCATCATTTATCCCCGATGCCGATTATGAGCCTGCTACTAAAAAATATGTTGACAGTTTAATCGCCCGTTTGGATTCCTTGATTGGCCTGGTAAGTCCTCCCGTCGCAGCTTTTTCAGCGGATGTAAAAACAATTATGAGAGATGGAACTGTGAATTTTACAGATGAATCAACAAAGACTCCAACAAGCTGGTCCTGGGATTTTGGGGACGGAAGTGCTGAATCTATGGAACAAAACCCTTCTCATATTTATGATACGGAGGGAACATATACGGTTACATTAACTGCTACGAATGATCATGGTTCTGATGATGAGGAAAAAACAGATTATATTACCGTAAATCCTCCTCCTCCCGTTGCTAATTTTTCAGCTAATGAAACAACAATTTACATAGATGGAGCTGTTAATTTTACAGATGAGTCAACAAACACTCCAACAAGCTGGTCCTGGAATTTTGGGGACGGAAGTGCTGTATCAACGGAACAAAATCCTTCTCATATTTACAATTCACTGGGAACATACACGGTTACATTAACAGCTACGAATATAAGTGGTTCGGATGATGAAGAAAAAACAGATTATATTACCGTTATAGAGGTGGGGACTGTAATGAATCCGACTACCGGCAAAACCTGGATGGACCGTAACCTGGGAGCATCCCAGGTAGCTACAAGCTTAAACGACGTTGCTGCATATGGTGACCTTTACCAGTGGGGTCGTGCTAGCGACGGACACGAGAAACGTACCAGCCTTACTACTACAACCAATGCCACCACTGCAGTACCTGATGCCGGCAACAGTTGGGATGGATTGTTTATAATTGAACCCGATAATCCTTACGACTGGCTGACGCCCAAGGACGATAATTTATGGCAAGGTGTTTCCGGCACTAACAATCCATGCCCGAGTGGTTTCCGTATTCCCACAGAAGCGGAATGGGCAAGCGAACGCTCAACCTGGAGTAGTCAAAACAGCGCTGGTGCTTTTTCTTCGCTTCTTAAACTCACGTGTGGCGGCTACCGCATCCACTCTGATGCTTCGTTTGCCCATGTAGGCAACCAGGGCATTTACTGGAGCAGCAATGTTCAAGATTATTGGGGCCGGGCCCTGGCCTTCGGCAGTTCTACTGCCGGCGAGGCCGTAATAGAAAGAGCAAAAGCAAGCTCTGTCCGCTGCATTAAGGAGGAATAAGATTACTTAGTATATACCCTGTGGAATTTTGTTTTGCTACTTTTGACAAGGCAATCATTCCACAGGGTTTTGCTTTTTGTATAATCAAAATGAAACAACTGCTTATATCCATAGTATTCCAGTTAATAATGGCCTGCAGCATTCAGGCACAACAGGTCTCGGGACAATTAAAAAACCAGGCAGGCCAGGATATTAGGTTGTTGGGATATAAGGGTCTTGAGACTTTTGAGTTGGCAAAAAGCACCTTAGACAGTCTTGGAAATTTTTCACTTCGCTGTACAGGGGATTATAAAAGGTATGGCGTATCTCGAAACTTCAGATAACGGACATTTATTAATCGTTGTAAACGAACCAGGTATTATTATTAATGGGACTTCCCTTCAAGAGGCCGGAAGTATTGTATTTGAAAATAGCATAGAAAACAGGCTGTTTGCACAATATGCGGTGGAGCATAACCAGCGGGAAGCAGCACTTACCGGCTGGAAATACTTATTGTCACAGTATAAAACTGTACCACAACTAAAAAAGCAAAAAAAAGTATATACACAGATACAAAATGAAATACAGCGCTTAAAGGATACAGATGAACAATTTCTACAGGATATTGATCCATCAACTTATGTATCCTGGTTTCTCCCATTACGGAAACTGGTAGATGACATGCCTTTATCGGCACAACGCTATACAGAACGCATCCCGCAGAATATTGCAGATTTCCGACGTATTGATTTTACAGATAATCGCTTGTATAATAGTGGGATAATGGATGATATGCTGACAGGGCATTATTTATTGCTGGAAAACATGGGACAGTCATTGGACAGTATCTACGTTCAAATGAATCTTTCAATAGATTATCTTATCCAAAACCTCGATGGACATGCTGAATTGCTTAATATAGTCACCGGGTTTTTAATTAGTTTACTGGAGAAACGAAGCCTGTTTACTGCGTCTGAACATCTGGCTGTATCCATGCTAACTAAAAATGCATTTGTACTTGAAGATAATCTTTCAAACAAATTAGAAACTTATCGTGCAATGAAAGTCGGGAATATTGCATCGGATATAGATTTTTCAGGGACCACAATAAAAAATGGTATTAAAGTAAATAAGGTCAAAACATTAAGCGAATTAAACAACAAAGTAACTTTGGTGATTTTCGGGGCAAGCTGGTGTCCTGGTTGTGTCGAAGACATTCCAAAAATTACATCTTATTACAATAAGTGGAAAGCAAAAGGATTGGATATTGTCTATATTTCACTTGATACTGATGAAACGGTATTTACAGAATACACAAAAGAATTTCCATGGCTTTCATATTGTGATATGCAAGGCTGGGAAAGCAAAGCAGCAAAAAACTATTATGTGTTCTCCACGCCCACAATGTTTTTGGTGGATAATGAAAGAAAGATATTGATCCGGCCGGTTTCTGTTCAACACGTCAATGGCTGGGTAGAACAAATAATGGATTAAGGAGACATATCCTGGTAGCACCCTTTATAACATTACTCAAGTATTCCATTTGACAAATCATTGAGGGATGTTCCCAACTAATGAAAATACCAGATTGACAAATAGTTGAATATTAATAAATATAATAGAAAATCTCGAAATCAGTTTTGCGGGAAAGAAATCGGAGTAATCTCTTACAATAGCTTGTTAAACTTTGACAGAAATGAGTGGGTTGAATCACCAGATTATGTAAGTTGCATTTTTCAGTAGTTATATGAAATTCTCAATACAGACAAACCACAGATTACGTGTTCAGTTTGAAAAACGTCCGGTTTTTTGCCAACCTTCGTACAGGGGAGTTTTGTTGTTGTATCTATGAATTATTTATAATCTTAATTATTTGGGAGAGTATTATTAAATTCTTAATTTTATTAAGGATATACAACTAAGTCTTAATAATGTTTTTTGTATTTCGTAAAATAGCCGGCGATTTTTTACACTTAATGCATACCAATCCCCTTCAGAATAAATCGTTTTATATGTTTTAAGCGGTGCTTAA
>CAZGOR010000303.1:0-5291 GCA_964527875.1 uncultured Bacteroides sp.
TTTGTGCTTACCCTTAAATTCTCCTGTAATAATCCTATAAAACTCATTTCTTTTTCTAAACGGATTTTCTTAACTGTAAGTTAAGATCATTTGATCCATAAATCCTTATCTGGCATTGAATAACTGCGTAAACAACTGGTATTCAATATATTTAACAGAGATGACAACCGATAACCGGTTGGATAGACTGCTAATTCGTGATAAAAATAGCAAAATAACCAACGTATTGTGAAATTTAAAATAAAAACAGTCTGAATATGCGTGGAATAATTGAATAATGGAATCCCAACTTATCGGGATTCCATTATTCAATTATTCCACTATTTTTTTTTCAAAACATGATTAAATTTGTTCGTTGTTTAAATAAATTAAAAATTTCGCACAATGGCATTTGATATTAAAATGATCCGTAAGGTTTACAGTGATATCACTGAAAAAAACGAAAAAGCAAAAAAAAATCTCAACAGGCCATTAACGCTTGCTGAAAAGATACTTTATTTCCATTTGGTTGATGATGAACAAATGAAAGATTTCAAGAGGGGGACAGATTATGTTTACTTCATGCCCGACAGGGTAGCCATGCAGGATGCCACTGCACAGATGGCCCTTCTTCAGTTTATGCAGGCTGGCAAAAACAAGGTAGCGGTACCTTCTACTGTTCATTGCGATCATCTGATCCAGGCAAAGTCCGGGGCAGAAAAGGATCTTGCCGCAGCGAACAAATCAAATCAGGAAGTATATGACTTTCTCAGATCTGTTTCATCCAAATATGGCATAGGATTTTGGAAACCCGGTGCAGGAATTATTCACCAGGTCATACTTGAAAATTATGCTTTCCCTGGTGGCATGATGATTGGCACTGACTCCCATACAGTAAATGCCGGTGGACTGGGAATGATTGCTATTGGAGTCGGGGGAGCCGATGCTGTTGACGTTATGGCAGGCATGCTATGGGAACTCAGATTCCCAAAACTGATTGGAGTTAAATTATCGGGTAAACTATCCGGATGGACTGCCGCCAAAGATGTGATCCTGAAAGTTGCGGGTATCCTTTCTGTAAAAGGCGGGACAGGATGTATCCTTGAATATTTCGGGAATGGGGCAAAAGAGATCAGTTGTACTGGCAAGGGAACAATATGTAATATGGGGGCAGAAATCGGGGCCACAACATCATTATTCGGATATGATCAAAAGATGTCAGATTACCTGAAATCTACAGACCGTCAGGAAGTTGCTGAATCAGCAGATCAGGTTGCCCGGCATCTCACAGGTGATGATGAGGTATATGCTGATCCGGACAAATTTTTCGATCAGGTTATAGAAATCAATCTTTCTGAACTTGAGCCGCATATCAACGGGCCTTTTTCTCCCGACAGGGCATGGAAACTGTTCGAATTTGCTGATGCTGTCAGACAGAACGAATATCCCCAAAAACTTGAGGTGGGACTTATCGGGTCCTGTACAAATTCATCATACGAAGATATCACCAGGGCCGCATCAATTGCACAACAAGCACTTAAAATGGGTTTAAAAGCCAAATCCGAATTCATCATCACACCGGGCTCAGAACAGGTCAGATATACTGTCGAGCGTGACGGACTGCTTAAAATCTTTGAAGATATTGGTGGTGTTGTACTCGCTAATGCTTGTGGCCCGTGTATCGGACAATGGGACAGACATAACGCGGACAAGCAGGAAAAAAATTCAATCATCACCTCCTTCAACCGTAATTTTGCAAAGCGAAACGATGGTAATCCAAATACCCATGCTTTTGTCAGCTCCCCTGAAATTGTCACTGCTCTGGCCATTGCGGGCAACCTGACCTTTAATCCGGTTACCGGTTACCTCACGAATAATAAGGGCGAAAAGGTCAGGTTCACTGAACCCCGGGGAATTGAACTTCCTTTAAATGGTTTTGCCGTGGAAGATAATGGTTACATACCCCCTGCCAAAGACGGGAGCAAAATAGAAGTTTTAGTAAATCCGAAATCAGAACGTTTGCAGATACTTAAACCCTTTTCACCCTGGAAGGGTAAAGACCTCTCCAATATGAGACTTTTGATCAAGGTTAAGGGCAAATGTACAACCGATCATATCTCCATGGCAGGTCCCTGGCTTCGCTATCGCGGGCATCTTGACAATATCTCGAACAATCTGCTGACTGGGGCTATTAATTTCTTTAATGACACGCCCAATGCAGTTAAAAATCATTTAACCGGTGAGTATGCTCCTGTGCCTGATACACAGCGAGCATATAAACAGGCCGGAATCAATTCGGTCATCGTGGGTGATGAAAATTATGGAGAGGGTTCTTCAAGAGAACATGCAGCCATGGAACCCCGAAATCTTGGTGTGAGGGTTGTGGTAGCCAAATCCTTTGCCCGGATACATGAAACAAACCTGAAAAAACAGGGAATGCTGGCATTGACATTTGCCAATAAAGAAGACTATGATAAAATAAGGGAGGATGATATCATTGAAATAAAAGGACTGAAGGATTTTGCTCCCGATAAACCATTAACCATGATACTCCACCATTCTGACGGAACCCATGAACAATTCCAGGTGAATCATAACTATAACCAGAAACAAATTGAATGGTTTAAAGCCGGCTCAGCCCTGAACCTGATTAAGCAGCAAGCTTGACACAACTACTTTTTTTACTATCTTTCTGTTCTAAATAAACAAACCAGGCGAAATATGTTATCTGAAATAATTGAATGGCTTGAGTCGCACCTCAGACCCTGTTTTTTTAGAGAACATTTCGGAATAGATTGTCCCGGCTGTGGATTACAGCGGTCATTCATAGAATTACTGAAAGGAAATATAATTGAAAGCGTACAACTGTATCCTGCCCTCATACCAACCCTGTTCATGTTTCTCTTTCTATGTCTTCACCTGGTTCTGAAATTCAGGAATGGGGCACTAATATTAAAACTATTATTTATTATGAATATGAGCCTGATATTTATACATTATATCTATAAACTAATAATCATGTAATACCAAAAATCATGGAAACCATTGAAAACACTAAAAGTCCTGATCTATCACAGAAAGTTCCCCTGCAAAATTCAACGGCAATCCTGGTGTTAGGGATTTTTTCAATCGTTACAAGCTGGTGTTGCGGCTTCATTGCCGTCGTCGGACTTGTCCTCGGTATTGTTGCACTGGTACTTGCCTCAAAAGCAACGACAATATACCAGGAGAATCCGGAACGGTATACTGAAAATTCCTTTAAAAACGTGAATGCCGGAAAAATTTGTGCCATAATCGGTATTGTAATTTCAGGTGTTCTTATCCTGATAGGTCTGGTCTATCTTTTTATTGTAGGGGCAACACTCAGTACTTTATTTGGTGTCCTGCCCTGGGAAAACATAATAAATTAAGTTTGCTTTTCACCCTTCAGGAGCACCATACCAGTCAGACAGAAAAGTGACTTTGGAAGAACGAATCGGAGCCTTTCATAAACTAGGCAGGTTGCTGGACAGTTATATAAAATATGCCACGGATGGACCCTGCTATAAGAAGACAAATGGTTTCACAAAGGATTCTGAATTCACCTCAACATTTGAAAAGATTGATCATACAATTGAAGAAGCCGCATATATCAATCCATGGTTCACAAGGCAGAATATTCTGTTCTCCCTGTCAGAAATAGCCAGGGCCCTTACAGAAAAATACCTTATTAAGTGGTTATCACCTTACCCCAGCCGGGAACTCGAAAAGGAAAATCCTAAAAAAATCGGCGTTATTCTGGCTGGTAATATCCCACTGGTTGGTTTTCATGACTTTCTGTCCATCCTCATATGCAGCCACAGTTTTATTGGTAAACTATCATCAAAGGATGACAAATTGCTTCCTCTCCTTGGAAACCTGCTATCAGACTTTAACGGGGAATTCAGTACGTTAATTGAATTTGAAGAAAACAGGCTTAAGGATATAGATGCCATTATTGCCACAGGCAGTAATAACACATACAGGTATTTTGAATATTATTTCGGTAGATATCCGCATATTTTCAGAAAAAACAGAAATGGTGTTGCCGTGATAAATGGAACAGAAACTGTCAAACAGCTTACTGATCTGGCAGAAGATATTTTTATTTATTTCGGGCTTGGTTGCAGAAGTGTTTCCAAATTATTTGTTCCTGAACATTATCAATTTAAAACATTTTTTGAAGCCATTGAAAAATACAATTATCTTGCTGAGCACAATAAGTATATGAATAACTATACCTATTATCGATCTGTTTATCTGCTCAATAAAATACCACACCTTGACAACGGTTTCCTGATCCTGAAACAGGATGAAAGTTATCAATCTCCTATCGCCTGTTTATTTTACGAATTTTATGATTCAACCGAAAAGCTGGCAAATAAGCTGATCCGGGATAAAAATCTCATCCAGTGTATCGTGGGAGAAGAATTACCGGGAGTAGAAACAATTCCTGCAGGTCATTCACAGCACCCTGAACTTTGGGATTTCGCTGATCATATTGATACAATCGATTTTTTGATTAAATTGGGTAAAAAAACAGGAAATGGTCTATAAATTCAGGTTAATATCAAACGAAAAAGAAGACTTCATCCGGGATTTTGAAGTACGGTCGAATCAAAACTTCTATGACCTTCACCTGGTCATCCAGAAAAACCTGCATTATGATCAATCCCAAATAGCTTCTTTCTTTATTTGTAATGATCATTGGGAGAAAGAACAGGAAATAACCCTGTTTGACCTTTCAGATGAACCCGACCAAAAAACGATAGTAATGGATAGTACCAGATTCTCTGATCATATCCATAAACTGAAACAAAGAATGTTATATGTTTTTGATGTCTTTAATGAAAGAGCCTTTTTTATTGAAGTTGCAGAAATAAAAGAAGATATCCCTGGTAAAACCTATCCTGCCTGCACTTTATCCAAAGGTTCACCCCCCGTGCAAATAATCATGGATCAGGTCTTTTTTACAAGAGATCCTTCCCTGAATATTGATGATACTGGCATTGAAACCACAGATGATGATTCATTATTCAATGATTCAGACTTCGATGATATCATTTTTGGAGATAAAGAACCAGATGAAGAATAAATTCCTGCTCATCATTTTAGGCCCGACAGCAACAGGCAAGACCAATATCGCGATCAAAACCGCTAAAACTTTTGACACAGAGATTATTTCTGCTGATTCCCGCCAGATCTATAAAGAACTGAAAATAGGAACGGCTGTTCCTGATACATTCCAGTTATCCCAGATTCAACATCATTTCATTCATCATATTTCTATTCAT
>CAZGOR010000304.1:0-3006 GCA_964527875.1 uncultured Bacteroides sp.
CTGGATTGTTGGATAATCCTACAAATGGAGAGTTGTATTTCGATAGTCTGGAAGTGTCGAAATATAAGGAGCGTCAGCGGACAAGCATGCGCAGGGGAAATATCGGATTTGTATTCCAGAGTTTTAACCTGATTGATGAACTGACTGTTTATGAAAATGTTGAACTTCCGCTTTTGTATATGAAGGTAAGCGGATCCGAACGAAAAAAGATGGTTAATGAGGTACTTGACCGGATGAAGATTGCTCACAGGAAAAAACATTTTCCGCAGCAGTTATCAGGCGGACAGCAGCAAAGGGTTGCTATATCAAGGGCTGTTGTTACACGTCCCAAACTTATCCTTGCCGATGAGCCAACAGGTAACCTCGACAGCGCTAACGGGGAAGAAGTGATGAACCTGCTTACCGAACTGAACAAGGATGGCACGACCATTATCATTGTAACCCACTCACCATCGGATGCAGAAAAAGCCCACAGGATCGTGCAACTGTTCGATGGCCATATCGTAACCGAGAATATTAAAAAGATCCTGTAATTTTTCACTCTCACTAGTGTAAGCGAAAAACTACGGGATGGGAATCCGCTAATGCTCAGGAACTATATTATAACAGCACTCCGGAATCTTCTCAGAAACCCGGTTTATGCACTCATAAATGTCTTTGGTTTATCAATCGGCATTGCCTGCAGCCTCCTGATCCTGATATTCATCAAGCATGAAATCAGTTACGAAAGGTTTCATGAGAAAAAGGATGATTTGTACCGTATGGTATTTGAACTGATCGCACCGGACTTCCGGGCAAGCTCTCCTCAAATGACTGCCCCTGTTGCTCCGGACATGGCAGCAGAATTTCCGGAAGTAATTCATGCGACAAGGATCACAGGTTACCGTGACGGATATTTTACTTATCAGAATAAGGCTTTTAAATCAGAAAGGGTATTATATGCTGATTCTTCGTTTTTCAGGATGTTTTCTTACCATCTTTTGGTGGGTAATCCTGAAACTGTATTATGTGAACCATTTTCACTTGTTATAAATGAAGAAACGGCGAAAACTATTTTCGGGGAGGAAAATCCTGTCGGTAAAGTTCTCCGCTGGAACAATAAGGATGATCTGATCATTACCGGTATTGTCCAATCCCCACCGGTTAATTCCCACTTACAGTTTACTTCCCTGATATCATTCTCCAGTTTGTATCAGGATGACCGGCTTTATATGGACTGGAATGGGGGTATGCAGTATTATCACTATGTCGAACTTAAACCCGGTATTTCAGAAGAAAGCATTGAAGCAAAACTTCCGGATTTCATGTACCGTCACATTAATTACATCTATGAGAAAACTAATGGTTCAATAAATGCAACGCTTCAGCCTTTGCCGGATATCCACCTGAAATCGGGATATGCTGGTGAAATAGGTGTTGTGGGCTCAATGTCCAGTATTTATATCTATTCGGCCATTGCCCTTTTCATCCTTTTTATTGCCTGTATCAATTTCATGAACCTTACAACTGCAAAGTCAACGCGGCGGGCAAAAGAGGTTGGAATGCGTAAAGTCCTGGGAGCTGCCCGGAACAGCCTGATCGGACAGTTTTTAGGTGAATCCGTGATCATGAGTATAATTGGTCTTATCCTGGCCCTGGTTCTTATTGAGGTACTCCTTCCTGAATTCAGTAAAATCGTTAACAGGGAACTGGAATTATACCAGTTGAGGAACCTGGATCTGATCATTGGTATTCCTCTCTTCATTATTATTGTAGGTATGCTGGCTGGCAGTTATCCGGCATTCTACCTCTCTGCATTCAGACCGGTCAGTGTCCTGAGAGGAATATTTTCGGGACAGAAAGGCAACTCTGGTTTCAGGAACATACTGGTACTGGTTCAATTTGCTATTTCTCTTGTATTGATCATTTGCACTCTTGTTATTTATACTCAACTTAAATATATTAAATCAAAAGATGTTGGTTATCAGAAGGAAAATATACTGGTACTGTATTTTACAAGCGAAAATTTCAAAAACAAATATGAGATATTGAAAGATAACCTTATAAATATTCCCGGGGTGATAAGCTCTTCAGCCACGTCTGAAATTCCCGGAAGAGGTTTTACAAGGAACGGTTACAGACCGGAGGGATATGACCAGTTCCTGATGTTCAATGCAGTTGATGTTGATGATGACTATATTCAGACGATGGGATTACAGGTGTTGCAGGGCAGGGGATTTTCTAGGGAATTTCTTACAGACAAAGATGCTTACCTGATCAATGAAACGCTTGCAAAAGAGCTGAACTGGGAAAATCCGCTGGAAAAATCCATATACCGCGGAGGTGATCATCAGGTCATTGGTGTGGTAAAGGATTTTCACTTTGCCTCACTTCATGAAGAAATCGGACCTCTCATCTTCCATATGAATCCTTATCTCGGTTATGATTTTCTTCTTGTCAGATTTGCAACAGATCATCTGAATGGTCTGATCAATCAAATCCGGCTTGCCTGGGAAAAAATTGATCCGAATGAACCATTCGAATATTTCTTTCTGGATGATGCTTTTAATGAGATGTACCAGGCAGAAAGAAAAATGAGCTCTATTCTTCTCTATATTGCCATTATGGCTGTTATCATTGCGTGTATGGGATTGTTCGGACTGGCGCTATACGGTACCGAACAACGGACGAAAGAGATCGGTGTGCGGAAAGTATTCGGATCAACCGTTGCCAGAGTAGTGTTTCACCTGACGGGGAATTTTACACGCTGGGTGCTTCTGGCAAATATCCTGGCATGGCCGGTAGCATACTTAATTATCAGGAAATACATGCAGATGTATGCATACAGGATCGAACTTCCAGTATGGGTATTCTTTTTTACAGCTCTGGCAGCATATCTTATTGCCTTGGTTACCATTAGCTTCCAGAGTATCAAAGCCGGAACGACCAACCCGGCTGAAGCGTTGAGGTACGAATAGTTCCTGGTTCCTGGTTGCTGGTTCCTGGTGAGTGCGGGTTTGGGGTGTC
>CAZGOR010000304.1:3106-5277 GCA_964527875.1 uncultured Bacteroides sp.
GGTTCCTGGTTGCTGGTTCCTGGTGAGTGCGGGTTTGGGGTGTCGGGTATTGAATAGTTCCTGGTTCCTGGTTGCTGGTTCCTGGTGAGTGCGGGTTTGGGGTGTCGGGTATTGAATGGTTCCTGGTTCCTGGTTGCTGGTTCCTGGTGAGTGTGGCTTTGGAGTGTGGATGTGGAATGGTTTCTGGTTTTCAGTTAGTCAGAGAGTACTCATCCGATGACTTCAAATCGCCGGATGAGTGTTATGCCTATGTTCTTTTCTTTTCTTTCGAGTAATGGGAATTCAATCCTGGCAAATGAAGGAATTATGGAAATTAAAGATAATGCCGGAGGACTGATGATGGTCAGAATAGAGGGTCTGCCCGGTGAACTGGATGGAATTGAAGAAAAGATTAAAAGTCTGAATGATGTTCTGATAGAAAAGGTATGTTTTAAGGGTTAATAAAGATTTGACCTGAATAATTTATTATTATCAGGCAGGTCACTTATACTCACAGCAATTCTCGGAATGCTTTATAGTTTTTTATATACCCTGATCCAACTGTAGGATTATTCTCTACTACCGGGAAGTATCGGCTTATTTGTGGCGTTGGCTATCATTATGTATATATCACGCAATGTCGATTGGTAACAACTTTTAGTCGAAGATCCGGCCGGCAAAAAGAAAACCGGTTTCTAGTGTGAACTGGAAATTCGGTGGTTAATCATTTTCTCTGGGGCCTAAGCCAGATAACCGGCAGGAGAAAAATCATGATTGCAGAAGTGATCAGCAATCCCTGTCCTATCCCCAGCCAGTCGGCTAAAAAACCCATCAATAATGCAATAACTGCTGAGAAAATAGTTTTACTCTGTTCTTCCGCCGAAAGAGCAGTAGCCAGAATATCTTCACGCAGGTTTTCACTGATATAGGATACAGCCACCGGCCGGCGCATATTCTCTATAATATAGATAATCACGAAGAGCGTGACTGACAGTATTAACAGTTGATAATGATAGAATAATCCTACAAGAACACCAAGCAATAAACCTGAAAAGAGAGTAATATTCAGCGGTTTTGTTAATTGTGGGAACAGATCGGCAAATTTACCGGCATTTCTGGCAGCAGTTGATGTGAGAAGATAAATTAGAAAATATATGAGTCCGATAAAAACCGCTGACCGCTGGTCATCACCATACTTTTCAAACAGCGGCAGAGTAAGAGTTAATGATACGATGACGGGCTGAAGATAATCTTTGACGGCACGATAATACCCGCTATGGGAAGAGATATTCACAATTGCTTTGAGCATCCGGAGATTTTTAAAAGTAACCAGGAATTCCCTGCCAATTTTTTTAAACCGGCTTTTCAATGAATGCCAGTTCAATTTCTCAACATTTCCGTCGAGATATACAGGGTAGGTGATCATCAGGATCAGACCGAGCAGGTAAGGAAACCCCGAATAGAGAAAAATGGTTTCATAATTTCCTGAGAAGAATACCAGGGCGGCTGCAATCAAAGACGACAGGGCTGAACCAATCTGCGACCACGAACGGGTATGTCCGTAATAATGAACTTTCTGATCGGGCCATCCCTTAATCCTGAGATAGTCAAAGATGATGGCTTTATGTGTGCCTGTTCTGAAAGCATCACCGAGTGCAAAAACCAGCGTTGCAAAAATGATGATAAGGTATCCGGGAGCAATATAATAAAGAAGGAAGGATAAAATATAGAGAGAAAAGGAGGTGATCATGGTTTTACGCCGTCCCAAAACATCTGCCCCGAAACCTGCGGGGATCTCAAAAATATTCCTTGTGATCTCCCTGATGGTATAAATAGATCCGATCTGGATGTAACTCATATTTTTTTCCAGCAGAAAAAGGATAAAAAAAGGTTCGAAAAACCGCTGGTTCTTAAGAAATCCATAAAGACAGAATTTATAGTATTGTACGTCTTTTATAAACTGGGTCATTATTGAAGGTTAAAACCATGTCATCCCGAATTTGTTGCGGGCGGATGAAGAACATTATTGTTTGAATGTATCCGGTTGAAAACCCCGCCCACCCGCCTGACCGAGTCATTCAGGCAGAAACGTACCGTTCGGTACGGGCGGACTTTTCTGTTATTTCCTACACTGTCTGAATGTGTCCGCCTGCCTGCCGGTAGGCAGGGTTGGAAACCGGACTTTTCTGTTG
>CAZGOR010000305.1:0-5264 GCA_964527875.1 uncultured Bacteroides sp.
TGTTAACTTATTTAATTTAAGTTCATTAATATGATGTGATTGGAATACTGGAATATTGGGTCTAATAGATATGCTTATCCATCATTCCATTTTTCTGTCATTCCATGTACCCCCGAATTGTTAAAGAATTATCCAAATTAAGTGTTTTCAATCTTATTCTTATGTTGAACTGAGGTTATTTAATAAATTTCAATAAGCTCGAAATAATCAATATTATTTTCTTCCGACAGGTAATCCAGGATCTCTTCGGTTTCCATGGAGCTGTTCCACCAGGTTGCACTCTCTTCCTCGGCAAGTGTTGAAATCAAAATATCGTCGTCAAAATCATAGATACAGTAATCAATAATATCTGTAATTTCCATAGTTGTTTCAACCGGACCGGTATCATGCGAAAAGATTCTCACTGCTGTATATCCAATGATCACAAAAGCTGCAATAGCGGCGGCAAGAGCCAGTTGAGGTCTTATCAACTGATATGTTTTTCTGAACAGGCCGGGCTTGCTCTTAACCTCCATGCGTTCCCGGAGCCTTCCATAGAAATTGTCGAAATAATCATCAGGAGCAGAAAATGGTAATTTCTTGTCCAGGCTGTCCAGACTGATTTTATTTTTTTTATTTTTTTCCATTATATATTAACATGAACGGATTATGCGGTTAAATGAGCTATATCACTTCATGAAAGATTGTTTTTATAAAATTTGGCTACGGCCCGGCGAAAAGTAAAAACCATTTTCTTCAATATAATGTATGATGCATATAACATTACCTGAATATTAGAAGGATTAAATGGTAAAAGGTTTAATTTTTATTCAGATATTTTTCAATTTTTTTTACAGCATGATGATATGAAGCTTTCAGGGCACCAACCGTTGTATCCAGGATTTCTGCCATTTGCTCATATTTCATCTCATCATAATATTTCATATTGAAAACAAGACGTTGCTTATCAGGAAGCTTCAGAATAGCTTTTTGAAGTTTCATCTGAATATCCTCTCCATCAATATAATCATTAGCTTCAAGGTTTTTTTCGAGCTGAGACTCAACATCGTCTAAAGGTAAAAAATATCTGCGTTTTTTCTTTTTCAATGCAGTGAGTGCCTCATTCGTAGCGATTTTATAAAGCCATGTAAACAATGATGCATCCTCCCTGAAATGTTCAAGACCCTGGTAGGCATTGATAAATGTATTCTGCAATACATCATCAGTATCCTCATGAGAAATGAGCATTTTACGGATATGCCAGTATAGTTTTTCCTGATGTTTCTTAACGATCAGGTTAAATGCATAATTTCTGGAGTTCTCCTTACGAAATAGCTGAACAAGTTCTTTATCTGTCGAAGCTCTCAAAGTGTTAAGCTGTGATTATTGTTCTCAAATTTATCAGTGCCATGCTCACATAAATTTGACTTTCCATTGGCCTCAAAGTTTAATCGGCCAATAACATTAATTCAGGTTCACTGCAATGGAAGACCCTGATGATATTGAAAACTTTTTGACAACAGTACTCAGGGTACTGGTTGAATTTTTTGGCCGGAAAGTCACAATATAATTACCCGGCAGGATGACGAGCGATTGATTCTTCTTACTCACGTCAAGGTTGGTAATCCATTCCATATCATATTTATTATCAACATACAGGCTTCCATAACCTGTAATAGCTGTAAGAAATGTCACAATTCCTGGTCTCGGTATTTCAATGGTTGTTGTATGGCTTTGTAATACTTCAATGTCTTCGAAAATGATTTTCGGGAGGGTCGGGATCTCAATATCGTACTTCCCGACGATATATTTATCTGTTTCATTCATTTTCTGATAGTTAAGTGTTTCCAATTCACCGTCTTCCCTGATGATAACCTGCAGATCACGGTATTCAATCTTTCCCGGGCTTTTCAGTTCAATATAGCCCTGTGGTGCATCGACCCCGATAATTGTATGTTTTCCTGCAGTAACTATAACTGTATCAATAATTATCGGGGGTAGTGTATGGATAACCAGCTTATAATCGAGTAAAGGATCGAGGAACAGGAGGTCAGGATCTCCCTTTTGATTGATGGTATGAACAAAAATATATTTAACCTTACCTGATACCAGGTCATAGAAAGTCATATTGACATCGGTTTCCGTTGGATGTCCGTCCATGTCGAGGAGATTAACCTGTGCAGAAGTGGTATTCAGGACCTGGGTAATGACAATTTCAAGAACTTCCCCGAATTTTTCCTCATTTACTGCATTATAATAATAACCCACACAATCGAAGGTTTTCTTAAATTGCGGATCCATACCTATACCGATAATGAATGGTTTCAGGGCGATACCCATCTCCTGAAGTTTTCTTGAGACTTCACAGGGATCTCCTTCACAGGCCTCAATACCATCGGTGATCAGGATGATGATGTTCCGGCAGTCATCACATGGCGGGAAATCCTCCGCGGCCCTTTCAAGTGAATATGCGATGGGTGTGGTTCCTTTTGGACCGAGATATTTAAGTTTTTGCCTGATCTGAAATGCATTATTGACATCAAACGGAACCTCCAGCTTGCTGTCCCTGCAATCCTGTGGAGGTACCGGGCTTTGATGGCCATATACCCTCAGTGCCATCTGGACATTTTTAAGGTTTTCAAGACTGTCGATCACATTAACCAGGAAATCCCTGGCAATATTGATCTTCTGATCACTTTCCCAATACCCGGCCATGCTCTGGGAAGCATCAAAGACAAACAATATTCTTGTATTAAAGAATCCCCCCATTTCCTCATCCTGTTCCTGGCTATATACAGGCAAAGACATAAGAATGATAAACAGAAGTATGAAGAATATTTTTACTTTATTCCGGCAATATTTTATGTTATGAGTCATGATGGTCTGACATCAATAATACTACCATATAACAAAAATTGCAGCTAATTTATTTGATTTTGATGGAAAATAAATGAAAGTTTATCAAGATTCGGTGATTTTGGTGTTGATAAAAGGGAGTGGGGATTATCCACGATTGTTGTCTCCTGGCTGAAAGCCTCCGATAAAAAATTATTAATTCATAAGATTGAAATTTATTTGTCACAGCCCCATTCACTTCATTCCTTTATACTCCTCAATATATTTCAAAGCTTTTTTATACACATTCTCAGGAGTAAATCCAAGTTTTTCATCAAGCACTTTATAAGGGGCTGAGAAACCGAAAGTTTTCATTCCTATGATGAATCCTTTATCTCCTACCAGTCCTCTGAGGGAAGATGGGAGTCCGGCGGTGAGACCAAGGATGGGCAAACCCGGAGGTAGTATTTTTTCCTGGTAGGATTTATCCTGGTTACGGAAAAGTCCTTCTGAAATGGCTGATACGACCTGTACGTTCATATCTTTCTTTTGTTTCAATAGTTTGGCGCTCTCGACGAGGGTTGAGACCTCTGAACCGTTGCCAACGAGCACAATATCGGGGGTGCTTTTTGCTTCAATGATGACATACGCTCCCTTCTCGGACTTAAGGGCATCATGATACCTGTCCGGGTCTCTTGTGACAGGAAGATCCTGTATATTTTGTCTTGAAAGGAGCAATGCAGTTGGTGAATGGACATTTTCAAGAGCAATTTTCCATGCAACAGTTGCCTCTGCAGCATCAGCAGGCCGGAGAACGATACAGCCATTTTTTCCGGAATGGTTTTGGATCTCTTCCATGAGCCTGATCTGTGCTTCCTGTTCGATAGGCTGGTGTGTGGGGCCGTCCTCACCAACGCGGAATGCATCATGTGTCCAGATATATTTTACCGGGAGCTCCATCAGTGCAGCGAGCCTTACAGCAGGTTTCATAAAATCGGAGAAGACCAGGAATGTTCCGCAAACCGGGATCACTCCGCCATGAAGGGCCATCCCGTTTGCCAGCGCAGCCATGGACAGCTCCGATACTCCCATATGTAAAAAAGCCCCGGCAAAATCATTCTTTATGAGAGGCTTGGTGTTTTTGAGGAATCCGTCTGTTTTATCACTGTTGGAGAGATCGGCCGAAGCAACGATCATGTTTTCAATCTTTTGGGCAAAAACAGAAAGTACGGCACCTGAAGCAGCACGGGTTGAGATATCATCTTTCTGTATGATCTCTGAAAAATTTATTTCGGGAACTTTACCACTGAGGTAGAATTCCAGCTTCCGGGCCAGCTCAGGATGCTGCTGTGCCCACTTCTTCTCTTCTTCTTTCCTTTTTCCTGCTTCTTTGATCTTTTGTTCAATTAATCCATCAAAATATTCGCGTACCTCAGGAAAGATTTTGAAAGGGTCAGCAGGATCACCGCCAAGATTAAGAAGGGTTTTTTCGAATGAAGCGCCTGCCTTGCTCAAAGGCATCCCATGGGTGGAGACCTGGCGTTCAAAACTTTCACCTGTTTCTGTAATGGCACCTTTACCCATAATTGTTTTTCCAATGATCAGGAAAGGTTTTTCATGCTCATTCCCTGCTTCTGTGAGTGCTTCCCGGATCTGTCCTGCATCATTGCCATCAATGGTCATGACTCTCCATCCCCACGATTCATATTTTTTTACGGTGTCTTCAGAGGTAACGAAACTTGTAGGGGTGGATAGCTGTATGTCGTTTGAATCATAAAACATGACAAGGTTGTGCAGTCCCAGGAAACCGGCCAGCCTTCCCACACCCTGGGAAATTTCCTCCTGAATGGCGCCATCTGAGACATAGGTGTAAATGGTGTGTGACATCCACTCACCAAAGCGTGCACAAAGGAATCGTTCAGCAATGGCTGCTCCGACAGCCATGGCATGGCCCTGTCCCAGCGGTCCCGAGGTGTTTTCAATACCACGGCTGACATCCAGCTCCGGATGTCCCGGAGTGGGGCTAAGCCATTGCCTGAAGTTCATCAGATCATCCAGTGAAAATTTGTTGAACAGATGAAGAATGGAATAGAGCATCGGCGACATATGACCCGGGTCGAGAAAAAAACGGTCACGCGATGGCCATGCCATATCTTCCGGATCAAACCGGAGAAACTCTGAGAACAGGACCGTAATAAAATCAGCCCCTCCCATTGCCCCGCCGGGATGGCCTGACTTTGCCCGTTCAACCATGGCTGTTGATAAAATGCGGATGTTATCGGCAGTTCTTTGAAGGATTTGGTCACTCATGATAATGATAGATTTCTCTTGTGATTTGAACTTTAAAAATAACTCTTTTCGTAGTTAGAAAGGAGGGAAATAAGAAGAAAATTAATGTGAGGCTGTCTAAAAAGTCTATTAAAACATTTAACCACAGAGGAAACAGAGAT
>CAZGOR010000306.1:0-5244 GCA_964527875.1 uncultured Bacteroides sp.
AAATCTTCGATGAAGTTGACAAATCCTTTATCACTCCTTTTGACAGGGAAGACATGAATGAACTCACTGCATCGCTCGACAGCGTGCTTGATTCGATTAACGGAATTGCCCAGAGGATCAGGTTTTACCGACCTAAAAAAATTCCTGCTGAGTTTAAGGATTTCGGGAAACTAATTCTGGATGGGTGTGAACAAATGCATTCAGCTGTCAAAGAATTAAAAAATCTTAGAAAACAGAATAAAATTTTAAAATCCTGCAGAAAGATGACCGAAATAGAAAGTACAGCTGATGATGTTTATCATACTATCATATCCGGAATTTTCAAGAAAGAAAAAAATGCCATTGAATTGATCAAGCAGAAAGAGATTGTGGAAAACCTGGAACGAACTACCGATCGTATTGAAGATGTTTCGGATATACTTAAAACCATCTTTCTCAAAATGGCTTAATTTCCCCATATGTCTCCAATTATTTTCATCCTTATCATTATTGCCCTGTTGTTTAATTTCTTAAATGGCATGAATGATGCCGCCAATTCTATTGCTACAATAGTTGCTACGAAAGTACTATCACCCTTAATGGCAGTCATCTGGGCAGCATTCTTCAATTTTGCAGCAGTATTCTTTTTCGGAGTTAACGTAGCAACAATGATTGGAAAAGGGATTGTTGATCCGTTAATAATTGATGAATACATTATTTTAGGAGCATTAATTGGATCTATTATATGGGTTTATATTTGTACTCATTTCGGCCTGCCAATTAGTGCATCTCATGCATTAATTGGCGGATTGATTGGACCGGCCATCGTTGCAGGAGGCACAGAAGTACTCATTCAAAATGGTATTATCAAAGTTCTGGCTTTCATTGTCCTATCACCACTGATTGGCATAATCCTGGGGTTTCTGAACATGATCCTGACCATGGCTATTTTCAGGAAAAGATCTCCCCGTAGCGTCGATTCATTATTTCGTGTTTTACAATTAGTTTCTTCAGCTGTTTTCAGTATTGGACATGGTTCCAACGATGCCCAAAAAACGATGGGAATCATTGCTGTTCTGCTCTTCAGTACAGGAATACTTGGAACTGAATTTTATGTACCAACATGGGTCATATTAACTTGTTATTTTACCATTACGTTGGGGACTCTAACCGGTGGGTGGAGAGTTATTAAAACCATTGGCCTCAGCCTAACACATCTAAAACCTGTCCAGGGATTTTGCGCAGAGCTGGCAGGTGCTCTAACTATTATAGGAAGCACATTGGGGGGCATTCCTGTCAGTACTACACATACCATTACCGGTTCTGTTATGGGAGTTGGCATGACCAGAGGATTATCATCAGTCCGGTGGGGAATTGCTACCAACATCATCCTGGCCTGGATACTGACTATCCCGGGTACCATTATTCTCAGCGGTGGGTTCTATTACCTGATTTCCTTATTTGTAGAATGACCATGCAAAAAGACTGGAAACAAATTATTTATAGAAGTAATATACCCAGATTGATCATAGAATTTATAATTCTATTCCTGATCCTTCCTGTCCTGGTTATGCTTGATATTTTACACGTCCCGTTATTGTTAATTCTCCTTATCATGGGTGTTTCTGTCCACCTGTTTTTGTATTATGACCCCTCATTCGACAAAAAAAAATTTTATAACTGGCAAAAGGGAAAAAAAGAAATTCCTCAGATTCTGCTTTTATTTATACCATCTGCCGCTTTAATGGTCGTTTTAATCTGGAGGATCGATTCATCAAAATTGTTTTATATGGCCCGGACAAATCCTATGTTTTTACTGATGATCAGTATTTTTTATCCGGTTTTTTCTATTGTTCCACAGGGACTGGCGTACAGATCCCTGTTTTTTCACCGTTATGGTAATCTCTTTCCTGGCAGGATATTGAAAATATTTGTCAGTGCAATAGTATTTTCCTTCGGTCATATAGTTTACAAAAATCCTCTGGTACTGATCATTACTTTTATAGCCGGACTGATCTTTGCTTACCGTTATTTCAAAACTGACTCCTTATTAATCAGTGTTCTGGAACATTCCCTGTATGGTGTCTGGCTTTTTACCTGTGGACTGGGTTACTATTTCGTAAGTTCTTTTGTTTAATGATTAATTAATAACGTGTTGTGCTATTAAAGTCGATAATATTGATAATCAGGTTTATATAAAGCCGCACCGGCCGGCGCGGCTTTATATAAAAAATTCATCTTTAACAACTTACCTCATTCAATAACATAACACGTTAATTAATATTTAAACAGTATTACACTATTATTCCAGTATTCCATATTATAAACTTTCTAATTCTGAAATAGAATTAATTTTACACCTGAATTTAATTACTGGTATTTATGAATCCGCTTGTACTAATATCAGATTTTGGATTGAAAGAACATTTTGTAGCAACAATGAAAGGTGTGGCACTTACTCTGAATCCTGAGATACAAATTTATGATCTGACCCATCAGATCGCACCATTCAATATTTGGAAAGCATCTTTAACATTATATAATACAATAAGTTACTGGCCTTCATCTACAGTTTTTGTTTCGGTTATTGATCCAGGTGTTGGAACAGATCGCAAGTCAATTGTAACTCATACCAAATCAGGTCATTATATTGTTTCTCCGGATAACGGAACATTAACTTTCATAGCCGACGGGGATGGAATAGAAGCAGTGAGGTTAATCGATGAAACGAAGCACAGAAGGCCGGGAAGTGAAGATTCCCATACTTTTCATGGCAGGGACTTATATGTCTATACAGGTGTGAAATTAGCTTCCGGAATGATCACATATGAAGATGTGGGGCCATTATTTTCAGGGAAAATTAAAAAGATTGGTTACCAGAAAGCTCATTGTGAAAAAGGGGTGATTCAGGGAACGATCATGAAAGCAGAAGAGCCATTTGGAAACCTGGTGACAAATATTCCTGTTGAATTGCTTAGGGAAATCGCGTCTTTGGATTACAAAACTAAACTATATGTTGAAATACGTGAAAAAGGTAAACCCAGGTATAAAGAAATTCTACCTTACGTTAAAAGTTTTGGTTTTACAGATCCATTATCACCTTTACTTTATATTGATTCTCAAGGTTTTATAGGTATCGCTCTGAACCAGGGTAATTTTGCAGAGCAATATCAGATCAAAGGCGGTTCAGACTGGTTAATCACAATCAGTATGGCTTAACCTGAATCATATATTTGATTCATAAGAAGTAACTTCACTTAAAAATTGCTGAACATAACCGGCAATCAGATTTTCTGCAACATATGAGGGCTCTATTGTTACCAGGTTCTTAATTGGTTCTTCCACGTCCTGTATGCCCTCAACAAAAGGATACTTAAACCAAACCCTTATTTTTCCTGAAATCATTTGTGAAAATCCCAGAATAGCACCCTTTTTGGTATAATCAGAGATCCCGCTGGGCGAATCATTGATTTTCAGCATTACAGATTCATAGTTCTTTTTCGATTCACATACCTCAACAACCCAGTCAATCCTTGGAAAATTCTTTTGTACTGCTTCCAGGGTAAGCTTTATCTTATCTTTTATTTGTGATCTCCACAATTCTCTTCTACGGTTAACATTCCGTATATGAGTTTCGTAGATAAAAGCATTTTCCTGGATGGTTGTCAATTCAAATTCTTTGATTTGCATGGTTCTGTCGATAAAAGTTAAAATTTGGTATCCTCAAAAACAAATTTAAACTTTTTTATTAAGGAAAATAAATAATTAATGCGGATAACTTTACAATCCCTGTTACAATTGCACAACGTGTTTTATGGTTTATCCGCTCTTCATCAAGAATATTTCCTTTTTCAGTTCCGGATTTTCCTATCCCGTCAGGTTTTAGTTGTATAAGAAACCGGCACATTTTTATTTTGCCTGATAATAAGATCTCAAATAATGAAAAAATTGGAATTAATTATAGTTCTGGTATTTTGGTTTTCTATCTCGGGTTTCAGCCAGGAAACAGAAATAAGCGGAAAAGTGACAAACGAAAAGGGTGATCCACTGGAATTTGTAAACATTGCCATTAAAGGTTGTTTTGATGGAACATCTTCAGATGAATATGGGAACTATCGGTTTAAAACGTCTGAACAGGGACAAAGGGTATTATCTGTTTCCTATATCGGGTATCAGCCCGTTGAAAAGGAAATATATATTAAAAACGATAACATTATTCTTAACTTCATTCTATACCCGGCTTTCAGCGAACTGAAAACAGTTAATATTACAGCAGGAACATTTGAAGCAAGTGATATCAAGAGAACAGTTGTTTTACGTGCAACTGATATCGGTACCACTGCAGGAGCGCTGGGAGATATCACCGGTGCAATCGTAACTTTACCAGGGAACCAGACGGTTGGAGAATCAACCGGTTTATTTGTCAGGGGCGGTTCGGGTGCAGAAAGTAAAATAATCATCGATGAGATGGTTGTTATGGATCCGTATTACAGTCCTGTACCTGATATAAAGCAAAGAGGACGTTTCGATCCTTTTTTATTTTCAGGTATGGTTTTTAGTACCGGCGGCTATTCCGCTAAATATGGTCAGGCACTTTCTTCAGTATTGGTACTGAAAAGTAAAGGACTGGCGGATTCTACAAATACCGGAGGAGGAATTTATTGTTATGGAGGAAATCTGTTTCATGCCCATCGTTGGGATAAGACATCATTCTACCTTTACGGCACCTACAATAATATGGGGCCTTATCATCAAACATTCAACCAACTGACAGACTGGGAAAAATCGCCTGAAAACCAGGGCGGAAAATTCATTTTCCGGCACAGGTTTTCAACAACCGGGATTTTTAAGCTTTACAGTAATTTATCTCATACCCATATGACCGTTAATTATGATAATGCGGAGTATCTGAACCAGAAAATCAAATATGACCTCCATAACAACAATTTATTGATAAATGCTTCCTGTAAAGAATATTTCAATGATGAAAAATGGTCGGTTTATATTGGTTCATCTTATTCACATAACAAGGATGATATCCTGGCAAATAATACAGACATGTCGGAAAAAAAAGAGATGTTACAGGCGAAAGTCATTATCACTAACCGGGTACTATCCAATGTTTCCATTGAAACCGGGGCAGAAATTCAGGATCTGACAATTACCGGGAGAGAGGATCAGCTGACAGGAAAGATCAACGAATCATTTTTTGCAGGATTTCTCGAGTCAAACTGGTCTATCTCGAATAACTTTTCGGGCAGGACA
>CAZGOR010000307.1:0-5178 GCA_964527875.1 uncultured Bacteroides sp.
ACTCCTTCACTGAACCGGCTGAGTTAATTGTATTTATTAATAAACATCTTATAATGATTTTATGTTTGCATAAGTTAGTTTTAGGTTTAGTGGTTAGGGTGAACAAAGAGTACCCAAATCATAAGGGTACTCTTTGTTTTGTATTTGCTGCAATTTATTTAAATGTATAATTTCAGGAAAAGACAAGTATAGATATCTTGATTATCAATATAGAATCGAATGACCTCAAATGAAACTGAATATCTGAAAAAACTCCTTGATGATTTCATTTCAGGGAAAATCTCAAAGTACGATGCTGAAGAATTATTTAATATCATCAACAATCAGGAGATTGACAGTAAAATACTGGCCTGGTTGTATATGAGATGGGATGAATCCTCATTCCGGTCCGCCGGTTTCCATTCGGAAGGGCTTTATGAAAAAATCCGTAAAAATCTCAATCTCCCTGCAAAAAGTTCAAAAGAAGAAAAGGACTATGCAAATTATATGATTGATAAAGAAACGGGTACAAATCACAAGATAGTTACGAACGTGTTGAAGTACGCTGCTGTCTTTATCATTGCCGCGGTCAGTTCCTTCTTATTATTAAAGTATACGGGGTCTTTAAAAGAGATAACGGAAGAAACCTTTGCCGAGATCAGAACCGATAACGGTTCAAAATCAACGATAGTCCTGCCTGACAGCACTGTTATCAAGCTTAATTCGGGAAGTTGCCTGAGATATCCGGATCAATTCAAAGAGGGAAACCGGCAGGTATTCCTTGAAGGAGAAGCGTTTTTTGATGTCAGACCGGGACAGCCCTCCCCTTTTTATGTTAAAACCAACAATATTTCCATCAGGGTAACCGGCACAAAATTTAATGTGAAGTCATTTCCTGAAGAGCAGTTTATCGAAACAACACTTATTTCAGGTAATATAATTATTGAAAAATTTGATAACGGGAATTCACATAAACAACAAATAAAATTAAATCCAAATCAATTTGCTGTATATAATAAAATCACATATAAACTGGATGTATTGGAACTTGTTCCTGAAGAAGAAATTACACCAATTCAGCCCATTCGTATTACCCGTGAACCAATAATCAGTAAAAATGCTGATATCCTGACCGCCTGGAAGGACAACAAGCTGGTATTTTATAATGAGCATTTTGGTGATCTGGCTCTCACGCTGGAACGCTGGTATAACGTTGAAATCAATATTGTGGATGAGGAATTGAAGGATTACCTGTTTGCCGGAAGCTTTACGACAGAAAACATTGAACAGGCGCTTGAAGCATTAAAAATTGCCTCATCATTTGAATATCAAATTGATAAGAACCGTATTACAATTACCAAATAACTTCTGAACCTGAATGTTTAACCATTTAAAAACCAAGGACTATGATATAACAAAAAGAACAAATTAAAAAGAACCGGAAAACATGCGGCGTTCCCCGGTTCACTGAAAATGTGTAATTAACTAACAAATAACTAATTAAAATCTTGTAAAGTTATGAAAAAATTATTTAAAAAGCACAAGGCGCTGAAATTTAATTGCGCCTGGAAAATATTGCTTATTATGAAATTAACCGGAGTTTTATTGTTGGCAGGTCTTCTGCAGGTATCTGCCAAAGGCCTGTCCCAAAATGTCAGGGTCAACCTGGAAATGGAAAATGCACCCATAGAGGAATTTATGGCAGCTATAGAAAATCAGACAGATTACCGTTTTGTTTATCTCAACGAAACCGTTAAGGACAAATTGATAACGATAAAGGCAATAAACACATCTGTTACAAAACTTCTGGAAAGGTCATTTTCTGAAGCAGGATTAAAGTATCAGATTCTTGATAAACTGGTAATCATCAAGCCGGATAAAATTTCCGGTGAAATGCAACAAATTGTTGTAACCGGCAAAGTAACCGATGAGAACGGGGAGCCTTTGCCTGGTGTGTCCATATCTTTAAAAGGCACGACAAGGGGAACTATTACAAACCTGGAAGGAGAATATACTATCGAAGTAGATGATCCCTCGACGGCAGTGCTCGTGTTCTCATTCGTCGGATATATTTCTCAGGAAATTAATGTTGGAGACCAGACAACAATAAACATTAGTATGAACCCTGATATCCTGGGTTTGGAAGAAGTGGTGGTTGTTGGTTATGGGACCATTAAAAAGAGTGATTTAACAGGCGCTATTTCTTCTTTTAAGGGCGAAAGCCTTACCATGCTAGCAACCTCAAAAGTTGTTGAAGCATTGCAAGGTAGAGCTCCTGGAGTTTCAATTATTAAACAATCGGGAAGACCAGGCGATGGTGTGAAAGTCAGGATCAGGGGTATTGGTACTATCAACCAATCAGATCCACTATATGTAATTGATGGTATTCCTAGTAGCAATATGGATAATGTTGAAGCAAATGATATTTTAAGTATTGAAATTTTAAAAGATGCTTCTTCCACAGCAATTTATGGTTCCAGGGGTGCTAACGGTGTCGTAATGGTTACCACAAAAACCGGTTCATTAATTGATGATCCAATTTTTTCAGTTAACTCTTATTATAGTTTCGACAATGTTGAGCAAATAGAATTAACCAAAGGTTACGAAAATGCCCAGTTATTTTTGGAAGCAGTAGAAAATGATGGAAAGTCTTTTGGGGGAGATGTTAAAGCCTTGTTTGACGATGCGATTGCCAATAAAACAATAGGAACAAATTGGCAGGATGCTGTTTTTCAAACAGGAGTAACGCAAAATCACCAAATTTCTATAATGGGTGGGTTAAAAGGTAAACCCAATCAAAGTTTAAAGTATTATTTATCCACATCATTTAACGATCAGAAAGGGACTGTTAAATATACTGACTTCAAGAGGTATAATTTTTTATCAAAACTTGATTTTTCGTTTAATAAAAATATAAAGTTGGGTCTTGATGTCAATTATACAAATTCAGAAAATATCGGTTTTCGTTCTGACCAATTCTTTCTTGCAAATGCAGTTTCCCAGAGTTTATGGCCAAATCCCCTCATGCCAATAAAAATGGAAGATGGGACATGGGGCGATATGTGGTTAAACCAATATCATCAAAATTCTGCCCAGGTTGTAGAGAGATATAAACATTTAAGTACCAATAACACATCGTTTGGTACCAGAGGTTGGTTAGAGGTTTATATTATTGAAGGCCTTTCATTAAAAACAATTTTTAATTATTCAAAAACTTTAGGACATACTAAAGACTATAGCCCAAGTTACTATGTCAACGCGGCTCAAAACCAGATAAACAGTACTTTAAACGAATTCAGCAACGAGTCAAAAGGTTGGTATTGGAATAGTATTTTAACTTATGAAAAGAAATTTGCCAATATCCATGATATTACTTTTATGCTAGGTCATGAAGCAACATACAGGGAAAGTTATGGCTTTGGTATAAATGCAACAGCGGGTGTGCTGGATGATGAATTACTGCGATATATCAATAGAGCAACTGCTTGGGGTACTCCACAAGCAACAGCCAACGAAACAGGAATGGAATCATTTTTTGGCCGCATAACCTACTTGTACGATGATAAATACATTCTAAATGCGATTGTACGAAGAGATGGGTCATACAAATTTATAAGTAAAAACAAATGGGGTACATTCCCTTCAATAGGTTTGGCTTGGAAGGCATCTGAGGAAAGTTTTATTAAAAGTCTTGGCATTTTTGACAACTTAAAACTAAGAGCTAACTGGGGCCATGTTGGTAACGAAGCAAGTGCTGGTGCTTATAGTTACCTGTCATCAATTAATATTAGTAATATGTGGTACTCTTTTGACGGAAGCACTGCATTTCTGGGAGGTATTGCCACAGATACACCAAACTATGATTTAAAATGGGAGTATGTTGAAAGTTCAAATATCGGCGCAGACATGGGGTTCCTGAATAATAAGCTATCAATTTCAGCTGATTATTACATTAGAAACACCAAGGATATGATCATACAGGTACCTACTCCTGCCTATACCAGTAATTCCGATCCATTTATTAACATAGGCAACATGAGAAATAAAGGTTTCGAGTTTAATGCAGATTATATCGTTCAACTTGGCGATTTTTCATACAACATTGGAGCCAATATTTCGTTTAACAACAATGAAGTAAAATCCCTTGGCGACAGAGTTTATATTGAAGGTGGAAGAGTTCCTGGCGACATTAATCCGTATTATATTACGCGAACAGAAGTTGGAGAAGAAGTGGGCTATTTTATTGGATATGAATATGCCGGAATTTATACATCGCAGGCTGAAATAGATGCTTCAGGACTATCGTCTATTACATTGGGCGATGCCAAATTTATCGATCAGAATGACGATGGCGTACTTGATGCTGATGATTATATTAAGCTGGGAAGTCCACACCCGGATTTCACTTATGGAATACACGGCTCTGGTAAGTATAAAGGTTTCGATCTTGCCTTTAATATTATCGGAAGCCAGGGAAATGAAATAGTTAACCCAATGATTGTTTGGTTATCGAGAGGACGAGGTCTTGGGGGTTTATTGCCTATAAGAATGGACCGTTATCATCCTGAAAATAATCCAACAGGAACGCAACCACGGATGACTATCAATGATCCGAATGGTAACTATGTTAGAATGAGTAACCTATTAATCGAAGATGGTTCATACCTGAAAATAAAAACAATTCAATTAGGCTATACTTTACCAAAGAGTATTGTTAGTAAAATAAATATTGCCAAATGTAGGCTTTATGTCACAGGCCAGAATTTATTGACCTTTACTAATTATTCAGGTTACGATCCTGAAATTGCTGAATACAGATATGATAATCCTAATAATTCGCTTGCTCAAGGTATTGATTTAGGAAACTATCCAATACCTAAAACTTTTATAATGGGAGTTAACATTACTTTCTAATATAATATTGTCTAATAGTTTTTTTACTTTAAAAAATACAGAAATGAAAAAAACAATATTCAAATTTTTATTAATCTCAGTAGTTATTATCTTCACATCTTGTGCAGATGAAATCTTAAACCTTGAGCCTTTAAATAATGAAAGTTCGGCAATATATTATGACTCTGATGAAAATTGTCTAAAAGCATTAGCTAGTTGTTACAATGCGAACAACCGTGGTAATAATAACATTGGTAGTCCTAATATAATTTTCCTTTATGGTGATTTACCTTCTGATGATGCAGT
>CAZGOR010000308.1:0-5169 GCA_964527875.1 uncultured Bacteroides sp.
GTACCTCGGACGGACAATACCTGTGGAGCAGTGACCGGAACCCGGATGAAATATATATGATTGATCCAGAATCAGGTGAAGTAAGCATCATTATTGATTCTCCCGGTCCCTATACCAGAGGCATGGCATGGGACGGTAATTATCTCTGGAATGTGGATTATCAGACTGATACCCTGTATCAGATTATCCGTAAAGACGAAGAGACATTCAGGTTGAGTGATACACGGAAAGCACGGATTACACTTACCCATCAGGCTAAAGTATATGGACAGGGAAAACTGAAAAATCTTGATGTTATCATCGCGATACCGGAAAATATGCAGCAGCAGAAGATTCTGTATAAATCATTCACACCGCAACAGTATACAACGAAAAAAGATCGCTGGCAGCAGCCGGTAGCCCTATTTAATTATCAGAATATTTCATCAGATGAGATATTGGAGTCCATCATGGCAGTAGATGCAGAGATTTCAGATATCAGATATTTTATTTATCCTGACAAAGTCGGGCCTCTGGAATCCATTCCCGTGGATATATCTCAGTTATATACCTCCAATGGGAGCAAATACATGACCGATGATCCGTATATCCAAAAACTGGTTAAAGAGGTTGTCGGTGATGAGACAAATCCGTACTGGATAGCCCGTAAGATATTCAATTATGTACGCAATAACCTGGAATACTTAATGGAGGGAGGCTGGAATGCAGCACCGGTGGTTCTGCAGAGAGGCACCGGTTCCTGTTCGGAATATACCTTTTGTTTCATATCCCTGTGCCGGGCTGCCGGATTACCTGCCCGATATGTAGGTGCCCTCGTGGTGCGGGGTGATGATGCCAGTCTGGATGAATCTTTCCACCGCTGGCCCGAAATTTACCTGCCCAATTACGGTTGGGTACCCATCGATCCCCAGGGGGGAGACAGATCATTGCCGCGTGACCAGGCAATGCACATAGGGAACTTATCAAACCGCTTCCTGATAACCACACAAGGCGGCGGCGATTCGGAATACCTGGGATGGTACTATAATATTCATGAGAAATACCAGACAGAACCACAGGTTCAGGTTTATATCGAAACGTTTGGAGAATGGGAACCATTGGACAATGATTGATCCCTTCTTTTATTAATTATAGATGATGAAAAAAATCTGAGAATAATTACAAAACTACTCACCCTTGAAGGTATGATGAATGCCGCATTTAACCAGATTAGGCAATATGGAGAAAATAATCCTGCTGTGATTATAAACCAATTGTTCCATTCAGAAAAGACTTTCATAAGATTAGTTTTGGAATAATGATTAATTTTAAAATGACTAAAACCAAACGGTACCCATAATGGTAAGATTTATTATTGCTGCAATTTTAACCGGTTTAATTGAAATGATCATATTAGGAATTTTAAATGGCCTCATCATAAAAAGATAGAATGCTCCGATGGGCATTGTTCTTATGGTCTGCAACATCGCTTACCTTCATAGTTGTATGCAAGGCTTAACAGACTGGTTTATTTTAGAAAGAGTTATTGTAAAATTTGAATAAAGAGCAAACGAAATATTAATACTGATTAAAAATTATTGCATGAAAAAATTATTTTTTCTCAGCCGCCTTACGCTTTGGTCTGGTTGCCAAACAAAACTCAGAGGAAAATGAAGAAAAAAATGAGAAATCTACAAAAAGGAATATTATTGATTATTGTACTGACAAGTCTTTCGTTATCAACCTTCAGTCTGTCATATTCACAGATAAAAGCTGATTCAGTTATTCTCTCTGAAATCACTCAATCGGCAGGAAAGCTAGAAACAAAAATTGACAGTATTATCAGGGAATTAAACATTCCCGGTGCCGCCGTGGCAATTGTATCCGCTGATTCTGTGCTTTGGATCGGAACTTTCGGATTTGCCAATATAGAAACCGGCAACCCTGTAACTGAAAATACTCATTTTTGCATTGGTTCATGCACAAAGAGTTTTACGGGGCTTGGCTTACTGAAGCTTTTAGATGATGGCATGATTGACCTCAATACCCCTGTGAGAGAAATTGCTCCGGAGATAAAAATCGACAATCCATGGGCAGAAACTCACCCGGTCAGGGTCATTCATCTACTTGAACATACTTCCGGTTTTGAAGATTCACATATTAACTGGTTCTATTTTGATGAACCGGTAATGTCTTTGTGTCAAGCACTTGATAAAAAGGCACATCTTCGCAAAGTCCGCTGGCAACCCGGCACACGGTATTGTTATTCCAGCCCCGGATTTACTTTGGCAGGGTATGTTCTGGAAAAAGTAAGCGGACAACGATACGAAGATTATATGAAACAGGTTCTCCTGAAGCCAATAGGAATGAATACAACCACCATTGGAAGTTCCGAGGAATGCAAGCAATTGATGGCAGTTGGATATGACAAGGATAACAAACCCTTTCCTGTTTATTATGATTATGACGAACCTGCCGGTGCTCTTAACACTTCCATTCGGGAAATGGCTTTGTTTGTTCGTTTTATGCTTAACAACGGTGTTGTTGGACAAGAACAGATTATAAGCGATAGTTTGTTCGGCAAGATTGGAAAACCTTCAACAACTCTTGCTGCAAGAGCAGGCCTGGAATCTGGTTATAGTTTTGGTATAGGTACCAGGTACGGAGAAAGTACAAAATGGCATGGCCATAGCGGTGCAGTACCCGGTTTTCTTGCCGAATATTATTATAATCCTGATAACAGGCTTGGTTTTGTGGTTCTGCAAAACTCATTTGACATGACATTCTATGAAGAGGTATTTTCTCTTGTTTGGGATTTTATGAGTTCAAAGGTAGTTATATCTCCGCCTCCACCACCACTGCAACTTTCAGCAAATCAACTTGATCAATATTGTGGCTACTATGAACCACGAAATCCCAGGATGAAAATTATGGAATTAGGGGAGAAACTCTCAGGTGGTCTGATCATTTCTCATGAAAACGATACACTTTATATGCAAAGTTTTATGAATAACCAACGACCATACATTCCTGTTTTAAAAAATACCTTTCGAAGACCGAATGATTCGGAAGCCACTACTGTATTTACTGAAACCACTGATGGAACAATGGTACTGACAACCCGAAGTACCTATTATGAGAGGACTGCGAAATGGAAACCTGTTGTTTGCCGGTCACTGGTTTATTGTGCATTAACAATTATGGTGATGGCGATCATCTATTCCCTGTTCTGGATCCCGGTATATATATACAAGAGGCTTAAACGTAAAGACAGCTATTCAAAATACATCATGATGAGATTAATCCCGCTTTTCGCTGTATTGTCACTCATTTTAGGCATCATACCTTTCATTATTGCTAAACCGACAATGCTGGAATTGGGTCAAAAAACAGTTGTGAATGTAATATTCTTTATTTCTACTTTGCTTTTTGCAGGATTGTCTGTGATAAGCTTATTTACCATGTATAAAGGTTTTACTAAGCCTGTGAAAAAGTTTGACCGGATTTTTGCTGTCTTCCTCTCATCTGCCTGCTTTGGGATGACTTTGTACTTAAGCTATTGGGGCATAATCGGATTAAGATTATGGGCATATTAGTACAGTCCGGATAAAACAAGAGAATAATATAATTATTGACAATGGTTGGGAATTAAAGTTGAATGAAAAATGGACATTAATCCAGGAAGGAATAAAGTATAAACTTAAAAAAGATAAGTAAAAACGACCTTTGATAGCCCTTCACATGAATTTAGATTATCATGGAGAAACAAAATTAAATATGTTAATGAATTAATTCATATTTTCTATCACTGGATATTTTTCTCTATTTGAATTGACATTTTATTTTGAAAAAGTAACTACCTTTGTCCCCGGGTTAATTATCAAACAGTAACTGGAAAATATCCTGAGAAAGCACTTTGAATTAAGGAAAGTAAAAAATTTTATCATCGTTTTTTACATTATCGGATTTTTAGGTTTTATTTTTCCTCTTTCGTTCAGGTTTTTTGTCTTTCTTATTCCTTTTGCATTATTATTGAGTTCCGCTTTGTTGTTAATGTATCATCAAACAAAATATGATGCTAAAACAATCATTGTATTTTCTTTCATATATGTTGCTGGTTTGTGCATTGAAATAATTGGTGTCAAGACCGGCAAAGTATTCGGTATTTACCATTACGGAAGCAGCCTGGGACCTAAAATTTTCGGAACACCTTTGATCATTGGCCTGAACTGGTTATTTTTAGTTTACGCTTCTGCTTCCCTTGTTGAGAAATTCAAAATACCGGATCTGTTCAAATCTTTTTTGTCGGCAGCTTTAATGGTGGTCTATGATATCGTTACAGAGCAGGTGGCCGGAACACTTGATATATGGCATTGGGAAAACCAGTCAATCCCCCTGCAAAATTATGTTGCCTGGTTTGGCTTAGCTCTTATCTTCGTAATAACTTTAAAAATATTCAGAATAAAAACCACAAATCCTGTTGCATTTTTATTGTTTATCAGTCAATTCTTGTTATTCCTGGGTTTGTTCATTTACTTCAAGATCATATTATGATATTAAAAGCTAAACATCATTTTTTTATCTATCCTTTTTTTAAGCGATATACCATTTTTCTATTGAAACGAAAATTTCAATCGGTTCAAATTATTGGTGAATTTGAAGAAAAAGAATTGCCTGTTTTAATTATATCCAATCATAACACATGGTGGGACGGATTTTGGTTAATGTTTTTAAACCTGAAAAAAATACATCGTAATTTTTATTTTATGATGCTCGCGGAACAATTACGCAAACACTGGTATTTTAATTATGCCGGAGGTTATTCTATTAAAAAAAGTTCCCGAAGCATCATTGAATCATTACAATACACTGCCGGAATTTTAAATGATCCGGAGAATATGGTTTTCATGTTTCCCCAGGGAGAAATACGCAGCATGCATGAGCAAAAAATTACTTTTGAAAGAGGCATTGAAAAAATATTAAACTTATGCCAGAATGATATTCAGATCATTTTTGTTGCAAACCTGATCGAGTATTTCTCCCACCCAAAACCTTCTTTATACATTCATACAGATGAATTTAAACTCAAAAGTTCGAAAACAAAAGACCTTGAAAATGAATATAATAAGTTTTACCAAAAAGCTTTAAATTACCAGATCCATATAGCTGAAAGATGATATATATTGCTTA